>NZ_JAUBPW010000029.1:0-77948 GCF_036700965.1 Microcoleus sp. Pol8_D6
ACCGCAGTATTCTTGATCTACCCAATTGGACAAGGTAGCTTCTCTGACGGTATGCCCTTGGGTATCTCCGGCACATTCAACTTCATGATCGTGTTCCAAGCCGAGCACAACATCCTGATGCACCCGTTCCACATGTTGGGAGTTGCTGGTGTCTTCGGTGGTAGCTTGTTCTCTGCCATGCACGGTTCTCTAGTTACCTCTTCCTTGGTTCGTGAAACAACCGAAACCGAATCGCAAAACTACGGTTACAAATTCGGTCAAGAAGAAGAAACCTACAACATCGTCGCAGCCCACGGCTACTTCGGTCGTTTGATTTTCCAATACGCTTCCTTCAACAACAGCCGTTCCTTGCACTTCTTGTTAGGTGCATGGCCAGTAGTCGGCATCTGGTTTACCGCTTTGGGTATCTCCACGATGGCTTTCAACTTGAACGGTTTCAACTTCAACCAATCGATTATCGACTCTCAAGGTCGTGTCATCAATACTTGGGCTGACGTGATTAACCGCGCTAACTTGGGTATGGAAGTAATGCACGAGCGCAATGCTCACAACTTCCCGCTTGACTTGGCTGCTGGTGAAACAACTCCCGTAGCTTTGGTTGCTCCTTCTATCAATGGCTAAGTTTTAGCTATCGATTGACAAAAAGCGCTCCTAGTAATAGGGGCGCTTTTTGTTTGGGGAAAAATATTTTTATTGCGGGGAAGGGAAATATCACAGCCACCAAGGGAGTTAGATCGCGCTTATTTGAGATGGCAATTCGCGGAGATAACTGTTCCCTCGCTTCTGGTAATTCCTGTTAGGCTGGATTGAGGTCTGCTTCTGCTGGGAGACTCACTCCTAATAAATTCAAGTTTCTTTAAACAGCAAAATACTTTCATAATTTTGTAAATCTAGAAATAGGTCAATTTGCAAAGTTCCTATTTGTTCAAATCCCTGTTTTTGGTGAAATATTAGTGAACGATTATTAGCTATGGGGCGGGTAACAATAAACAGCGAAATTAATGAATTTGGAAAATTTTTATAAATTTCTTCATACATAAATCGAGCAACACCTCTACCCATGCAGTCTAACTTTGTTGCTACTCTTTCGAGATAAAAATGCCGATCGCTGGTGACTCTTTTCTTAAAATCCTCATCTTTCCAGATAATTTTATCCAACATTTCATCAGATATTTTGGGTTGTGATATAGCCACAAATCCCAGAATTTCCCCATCGGTTTTAGCTGCGACAAAATATCTGCATGAATTATTTAAGCTTTGGACAATCTCATCTTGAGTAATTTGTGTTAGCAAAAAGCCGCGCTCGATCGACGTATTTTGACCGCGCGCATGAGAATTGTGAATATTGACGATCGCCTGTATGTCCTCTCGATCAGCTTCTCTAAAAGTTAGATATTCCATTGCATAGTGTGTAGGAAAGCTGTCATACATTTGCGATTTTAATGCTCAGGTTTATCTATTCTAACAGCTAGATATAGATCGCATACCAGATTTAGTTTTGTAAATATTTTAGGGGCGATCGCCTTCGGACAATATCATGACTGTAGGTATGTCTGCACTGGTGGGCGCTCGCATCAAATCCCTGATTCAGTAAAAGCTAGGTTCAAATCATCAATCAACCCCAATTGTTGGGCCCACTCTGTTAAGTAACCCCGATCCAAATTCTCAGATTGGACTTTCAGAATTCCCAAAACATCATTCCATTGTTTTTGAGACTGAGACTGTTGCCGCCCGAGCTGTTTTGCCAACACAATATCTTCAGGAGAAGCAACCCAAAATTGTTCTACACCAGCTTCGTCAAGCGCTTCTAATCGTCGTCTTGCCATTTTTGAGCGGTCGAATTCTGTATTAGAATTCAGCACAATATCAGCGTTCAATACTAAAGTCATGTGAGTGACGCTCAACACCATCCCTCTACCCTCTTGAATATCTTCTACCGAACCCGGAGGGCAGTAAAAACCAGCCGTTTCTAGTGCTTCAACTAATTTAAAAATATTGTCCCGGATTAATTCAATTACTAAATCTAAATCACGTGTTGTTCTAGGGTCGCCATAGACCGAAGCGGCAACGCCTCCTGTAATATAATAAGAGACACCTAATGTTTCAAAAATTGGGTGCAGCAGTCTAGCAATTTCGCTGGGGTCTTGCGTCCACATAGAAGGATCACTGGTGGGGGTTAAAATTGGCAACCACTTGCTACCTAATATCGATCGAGCAAATCGCTCTTTGTAGGTTGAGGGACAAGCTTTTTTCATGCCGCGCAAGCTAACAGTTTTTGCCCAACGATTTAATTTTGCCCCCATTTGCCACCGTTGGGAATTGGTGAGTTGCCGCAGTAGGTAAAAATCAATTGCATCAGCTTCAGGAGTTTTATCATCCGACTGGGGACGGTATCCAGGTTTGATGGATATTTTCGGTATGGGTTGAATCATTTTGCTTGTTGATTTCCCTAATCCTATACATGATATCAGTTAACAAGGCTCATTGTAGGTCTGTCTGCACTTGTGGGCGATCGCTAATAACTTCCAGGTAGCGTCGCAACTGCTACAATGTTTCCCAACAAATCGAATAACTCAACGCTATAACCTGTTTCTATCCCCTCAACGTGATGCTGTTCTAAAACCGTACCGATATCGCCGGCATAAAGTCCTTCTTCTGGAAGGTTGCACAGCAAGATGACATCTGAATAAAGTTCGGATCGATACCGTTGATTTTCCCATACTGCTGACTTTATAGAGGTAACTATGCAATACGATTAACCCAGGCTTCAGGCTTCTTGTCAGTGATTCGATTCCAGTTATTGCTAGACAGACTGTAAAATAGTATTGTCGATTCAGTTCTGTTCAAAGATTTCGTCAATTTTACATTTAATAGCAGTGTACGCTTCTTCTTTTGTTGCCAACCATTCTCCTAGTAGACTTGTTGAGGCTATATTGTCATCACTGTAAACTTCCCTGAAGTTGGGATAACTGTAACAGAGAGTATTTACTGCTAAAGCGCTCCAATCTTGATCGGTTGAATCCAGAGAAACTAGGATAGTCCAGCCACGATAATGCCCCATGTGATTTTCGGAGAATAATCCATTTTTTCCAACCTCATATAATTTCTCTTCGGGCCAGATTTCGGGAGGCAATTCTTCATAGGTTTTTGTGCTAAGGGTAGCAGCCGGGTAATTGTTGAGAGCTTCTTCAGTTTCACCACTGATCGACGTACATCCTCGTTGATAAAGGAATCCATTCGGGATTCTCAATTGATAGGTGTGCGTTTGTGGGTCATAATTATGAAGTGCTATTTCTTTACCCTCAAAAAGCTTTCGATCTAAAGGATGTTTGGCAAATGGATTAAAGAGAACATGGCAACCATCAAGCAATGTTTCTTGATAATTTGGTCTTTCTGCAACAAAACGTTCAACTCCTGTTTCAGTATCAGTTTCAATTGCTCTAGAACCATAGAATATGACTGGATATTTTCCTTCGCCAGCAAGGGCACGAACCTTGCAAATAGTTGCTTTATTATTAAAAATGATGGCGCTTACATCAGCCATATTTTCATTTGTAAATAAGCCTAAATCAATTTCCGAATTTGGTTTTTTCTGTACTTGGTATTTTCTAGACTCCCCTACAATAAACAATTCTCCTTCCTGAGTCCCTGAACTTGTCAAAGGTTGGTCATAGGCGTAAAGAACGCGAATAATAGCTAGACAATCTTGAATAAAAAAGAATGGCTGATCGAAGGGGGTAACGCATATTACAAATGGCTTATTTTGAACATGAGTGAGTTTTGAATAGGATTTCTTAAATTTCTTAAATTTCTCAGTGACTGCTTGTAATAGTCGAAGCGTAGATAACCTTAAAATATCATCCATTTCGGCTTCTTCGGGCCTAACCTGATCTTTATCCCATTCAGGACGATGACCTTGAGGGTGGTTTGCTGTAGTCGCTTCAGCAATAAATTCGCCATAAGGAGAAGTTAATACAAAATCTGGGGATGAATGAGATAGATTTGCTTTACAGTTAAGCTCTTTAAAACAGGCAAAGAGATACAATTCCCAAAATGATGAATTAAATGTTGTCTGGAACTCTTTGACAAATTTACCATCTCGATCTTCAAAACCATCCGCCCAATTTTTCAAGACTTTACTTTCCGGGTCAAAGAATCCTGGTTTAGTGATAAAGCGAAAGTTAGGATGTTGAAGTTCTTGAGGTACGACAGGTGTGAAGAGATCCATAGTTCAAGAATTAGAGTAGTGACTACCAGCTTAGCCCATCGTGCAATATTTCGCGTGGCCTAACAAGTGTATTGGAGCGGACGGACAGAGATTAGTGGAGTTGCAAAGGCTGCTTGCAGGCGGTCAACAGAAATGTTGTGTCGCCGCGCGAAATGTTGCAACTTCTATAGTAAGAAGATAATAAGTAATAAGATAATACAGGGAAACACGATAAATAATAGAGAGGTGACCAAGTGACAAAAGATCGCTTCAGCTACCAAACCGAAAAACTCTCACAAGCTCGATCGGCGCTTATGGCACCACATCCTTGGGGCGAAGAAAAAAGTTTCGCCGAGGCGTTCGACTACTGCACACGTGCATTTAAGGATTTTGATGTGACACGAGTCCAGGACGAAAATGCCCGTTGTTGGATCGAGACCATTAAGCGCCTCAAGGACACGACTAACGTGCAAGATCCGAGCGGCGAAGGTACGTGGGTTGACCGTGCGCGTGCTATGACCGAAGAAGAAAAGCGCGAGTTCTCAGATGCTGTCGATGAGCTTGCAAGTTGGTTCAGGTGGGAATTTTGGTCTGATATGAGTGCTTACGAATAAGAACCAGCCAACCTAAATGCTATATCTCGGCTCGATTTCATGGTGAGAAGTGGCGTTGCTGAGCTTGCTCTTCTCACCATCATCTGATCTATTTAATTGTCCAGGAATTGGGTCTCATCCCCTTTAAACCAAAGCTTAACTGCTTCAACTACATCAACAAAGACAAAACCAAAAGTCCTAGCTCCTATAGTTGCTTGACCTATCATAACAGACACCTCCTTGCCGAACGATAAGATTTTTTTAATATTTGTTTTTGTAGGATTTTCTTCGATAGTTTCACAAATAGTTGGTGTAAACTTAAATATATTCTTGATAAGAAATAAAATAATCAAAGTTATGAAGGTTATAGCTTCGGTTTCATGGAGTTGAACCATGTGAGACCCTCCGAATATTTGCTAATCCATACCACAAGTGTAGCATGAATTTTCTCGGATGGCAACCCCCAACCTTAAAAAACCTCTCGATGCGACGTGGCCTATTGCGCTCTGTGGGTGGGGTTCAGAAACCGGGTTTCTTCCTAAATCCTGGTGAAAATGCCAAAATTATCGCAGAAACCCGGTTTCTTGGATTTACTAACTGCCGCCAATCCGAGCGACATCGCGAGCGTTTTCTTCAAACGCAGCCGTCAGGGCATCATCACCGCTTAAACCCGATGCGATCGCCCTTTCAATAGCCTGCAACACCCGCTTGTAATCCCTCGGCATCACCTTCACAAATACCGGCACCATCGAGTCCCAATTTGCCAAAACCTTGGATGCTTTCGCACTTCCAGTCAAATCAACATGAGTCTGAATTAACTGCCGCAAATCGCTAATTTCCTCAACATCCTCCAATTTTTCCAAATCCACCATCGACATATTGCAGCGAGTTGCAAAATCCCCCGCTTCATCCAAAATGTAAGCAACACCGCCACTCATACCCGCTGCAAAATTGCGCCCGGTTTCACCCAAAACTACAACTTTGCCGCCAGTCATGTACTCGCAACCGTGATCGCCCACACCTTCAACTACTGCGTTAACGCCGGAGTTACGCACCCCAAAACGTTCGCCCGCCATCCCTCGGATGAAAACCTCGCCGGATGTCGCGCCGTAAAGCACTACGTTACCGACAATCACGTTTTCTTCCGCGACGAAGGTAGAAGCTGGCGACGGATACAAGATGATTTTGCCGCCGCTGAGCCCTTTGCCCAAATAGTCGTTAGCTTCGCCTTCGAGCTCCAGGGTGACACCCTTGGGCACAAAAGCCCCAAAGCTTTGTCCGGCGCTGCCTTGGAAGTGCAGGTGCACCGTGTCATCCGGCAAACCTTCCCAGTTGCGTTTGGTGATTTCGTTGCCGAGAATTGTTCCGACAACGCGGTTGACATTGGTAATGGGCAGTTTGGCGTGTACTTTTTCGCCATTTTCGATTGCACCTTTGCACAAATCCAGCAGTACACTCATGTCCAGAGACTTTTCTAAACCGTGATCCTGCGCCATCTGACAGTAGCGCCCGACATCCGCCCCAACCTCCGGCTGATAAAGGATTTTGGAGAAATCCAAACCCTTAGCCTTCCAGTGTTCCACAGCTTGTTTCGCTTCCAAAACATCAGTCCGCCCCACCATTTCATTCAGGGTGCGGAAGCCCAACTGCGCCATAATTTCCCGGACTTCCTGCGCCACAAAGGTCATAAAGTTTACCGTGTGTTCGGGGTCGCCGGTAAAGTTTTTCCGCAGCAGCGGGTCTTGCGTTGCAACGCCCACGGGGCAAGTGTTTAGGTGGCAAACGCGCATCATGATACAGCCCAATGTCACCAGCGGCGCGGTCGCAAAACCGAATTCCTCAGCACCAAGCAGTGCAGCAATTACTACATCGCGGCCGGTTTTCATTTGACCGTCAGTTTCTACCACAATCCGGCTGCGGAGATTGTTGAGTACCAAAGTCTGGTGAGTTTCCGCCAATCCCAATTCCCAAGGTAAACCGGCGTGTTTGATCGAAGTTTGCGGCGAAGCGCCGGTACCGCCGTCGTAGCCGGAAATCAACACGACATCGGCGTGGGCTTTCGCAACCCCGGCCGCGATCGTCCCGACTCCAACTTCCGACACGAGTTTGACGCTAATCCGCGCTTCCCGGTTGGAATTTTTCAAGTCGTGAATCAATTCGGCCAAATCTTCGATCGAATAAATGTCGTGGTGAGGAGGAGGCGAAATCAATCCCACACCCGGAGTCGAGTTCCGCACCTTCGCAATCCACGGGTATACTTTTTTACCGGGCAACTGTCCGCCTTCACCGGGTTTCGCGCCTTGCGCCATCTTGATTTGCAGTTCCCGCGCTTGCGAAAGGTACAAGCTGGTAACGCCGAAACGCCCGGAAGCAACTTGTTTGATCGCGCTGTTTTTCGAGTCGCCCCGATCGTTCGTCCAAGTGTAGCGTTCCGGATCTTCTCCGCCTTCACCGGTGTTCGATTTGCCACCAATGCGGTTCATCGCCACAGCTAAAGATTCGTGGGCTTCTTTAGAAATCGAACCGTAACTCATCGCCCCAGTTTTAAAGCGTTTGAGAATAGATTCGATCGGCTCAACTTCCTCAATCGGTATCGATTCCCGCTGTTTGAATTGCAACAAACCGCGCAAGGTAAAATGCTGCTGGTTTTGTTCATTAACCAGCCCAGAATACTGTTTGAAAAGCGTATAACTGCCCTCGCGCACCGACTTTTGCAGCGCGTGAATTGTCTGCGGGCTGAACAAGTGCGCTTCGCCTTCTTTCCGCCACTGATATTCGCCGCCAACATCGAGAGTATGTCCGCTGGATGGGCGATCGGGGAATGCGTGATTGTGGCGCAAAATTGCTTCTTGGGCGATGACTTCGAGGTCTACCCCTTCAATCCGCGAGGCTGTCCAAGCAAAGTATTTATCGACTACGGATTTGTTTAAGCCGATCGCCTCAAAAATCTGCGCGCCGCGATAACTTTGAATTGTGGAAATCCCAATTTTCGAGGCAACTTTCGTCACCCCTTTAGTTGCGGCTTTGATGTAGTTTTTGCAAGCTGTTTTGTACTCGACATTTAGCAGCAATCCTTCGCGGATCGAATCGGCGATCGTCTCAAAGGCCAAATACGGATTAATCGCGCCGCAACCATATCCAATAAGTGTCGCAAAGTGATGCACTTCGCGCGGTTCACCGGATTCGAGAACGAGTCCCGCCCGCGTGCGCGTACCTTTACGGATCAAGTGGTGGTGCAGGCCCGCAACTGCCAGCAGCGCCGGAATTGGAGCTTGGTCTGGACTGATACCCCGATCGCTCAAAATGATGATATTCACCCCGGAGGCGATCGCACTGTCTGCTGCTGCAAAAACCTCTTCTAAGGCTTGTTCTAGACCTTTTACGCCGCTTTTGGGGTCAAACAAAATCGGCACGGTGAGTGACTTGAAATTGCCCTCATTTACGTGTTTGAGCTTAGCTAATTCTTCATTGCTGAGAATTGGCGTTTTCAGTTCAATCAAATGACAGCTTTCGGGTTCCGGTTTGAGCAAATTGCGTTCAGCGCCGATCGTAGTTTCGGCAGAAGTTACAATTTCTTCGCGGATAGAATCGATCGGCGGATTGGTAACTTGAGCAAACAACTGCTGGAAGTATTCGTAAAGCAGTTTTGGTCGATTGGAAAGCACCGCCAGCGGCGTATCCGCACCCATCGCGCCGACAGCTTCCACGCCATCTTTCGCCATCGGTGCTAACAGCAACCGCAGTTCTTCAAAGGTGTAGCCAAAAGCCATTTGCCGCTGCAATAATGTTTCCGGGTGGGATTCTGCTACTGCAGGCGCATCTTTGAGTTTGGCGATTTCGACCATGTGTTGGTCGATCCACTGGCGGTACGGGTGTTCTGTAGCGATTTTGGTCTTAATTTCCTCGTCAGAGACGATGCGGCCTTCCTCGGTATTTACCAGGAACATCCGCCCCGGTTGCAAGCGACCTTTTGATACAATTCGTTCTGGGGCGATCGGCAAAACTCCCGCTTCCGATGCCATAATTACCAAGTCGTCTTTGGTAACGCAGTAGCGGGAAGGGCGCAAACCGTTGCGATCGAGTACGGCCCCGATCGAAGTACCATCGGTAAAGGCGATCGAAGCCGGGCCGTCCCAAGGTTCCATCAAGCAAGAATGGTATTCGTAGAAAGCTTTTTTCTCGTCACTCATGGACTCGTGGGCTGTCCAAGGTTCGGGAATCATCATCATTACAGCGTGCGGCAAAGAACGCCCGGCCAAATTCAGCAATTCCAAAGCATTGTCAAAAATCGTCGAGTCGCTGCCTTCGATATTGATTAAATTGGGGATTTTCTTTAAGTCATCGCCGAATAGTTCCGACTCGAACAGCGATTGCCGCGCGTGCATCCAGTTAATGTTGCCGCGCATCGTGTTAATTTCGCCGTTGTGAGCGATGTAGCGGTAAGGGTGCGATCGTTCCCAGCTCGGAAAAGTATTCGTGCTGAAGCGCGAGTGAACCAGGGCTAGAGCGCTTTCCATGTCGGGGTCGTGCAGTTCGGGATAGTAATCTCCCACTTGCACCGGCATTAACATACCCTTGTAGACGATCGTCCGGCAGGAGAGTGTGGAATTATACCAGTATGGGTCTGTGTTAGTCCTGCGGATGGCATTGTGAGCACGCTTGCGGATGACGTACAGTTTCCGCTCGAAAGCCGCCTCATCGATACCTGCGGCGCGCCGGAGGAACACTTGCTGCATGAAGGGTTCGCTAGATTTGGCGGTGTCGCCGAGAGACGAGTTGTCGGTGGGCACATCGCGCCAGCCCAGCACTTCCTGGCCTTCTTCTGCCGCGATTTCCTCAAAAATGCGTTGGCCGTTTTCGCGTTCAGTTTGATTTGGCGACGAGTAAATCGCGCCAACGCCGTACTCGCCGGCTTCAGGAAGTTCGATGTTTAGGGCCGCCGTTACTTTCTTGAGAAACTTGTGGGGCACCTGCATCAAAATCCCCGCCCCGTCTCCGGTGTTGGGTTCGCAGCCGCACGCGCCCCGGTGGTCGAGGTTCAATAGGATTGTCAGTGCCTGCTCGACAATTTCGTGGGATTTGTTACCCTTCATGTGTACGATGAATCCGACTCCGCAAGCGTCGTGCTCGAACTGCGGATCGTACAGACCTTGCTTTTGTGGCAGTCCGTTGCTGTTCATTTATTTTGATGCTCCTGTCAAAGTGACGAAAAGATGTTGATCTAGAGTAGAGGATGGGATGCCGATCGCTCTAGTATCATGTATTATATGTGGATCTACTCAATTGGGTAGATGTACCCAAAAATCAAAGCTTATTCGATCCGAGTAAAAAAAATAGTTAAAGCCGATAACTTAACTAGGGAACCCGGAGGTTAAAGATTTATGCTTAAAGACTCTTCGATTATGTGAATTATTAAACCGCAGAGGCCGCAGAGAGCGCAGAAGAAGAGAAGAGAGATGAGTAATTCCGATACTAACTCACATCTTGCACTCTTGTTAATAAGCTTTTCAAGGGCGGGCTTTTCGGCCCAGCGCACAAAATTTACTCTCTGTGGAACAGGCCGGAAAGCCTGTTCTTGAGAAATGAGTTTATAGCATTGTTAATGCGACTGTATCCTCAGCGTCTGGGTGACATTCTCCAGCAGCATTTGGCCTTCTCAACATTAATGAGTATTTCTGAAAAATTGCAAAAAGTCGATCAACTCAAAGCCTGGTTAGATAGCTTTCGCCAGCTTTCTCCCACCCTGGTTGCAGAATTGAAAAAACTCTATAGCAATCCTTGCAGGAGTCGTAAATTTTTGACCCCACCCCACCCCTCTCCTTATCAAGGGGAGGGAGTAAGAAATTCACCAATGATTTAGGATGGCTATATGACGTTCGGTTTACCGATCACTGCGTTACAGAACTTATCCAAACTTATTCAAGTCTAACTATTAGACTAGGTTTCATCCCAGAGGGTCTCTAACTAGATGCTAGAAGTTTTGCAGCAGCAGTCTCAAGAGCTGGATTAGGATTCACCTTTAATCAATATTCAAGAACCAGCGCCGTTTCTATGAAGATTTGATGTAGATAGGGGCGATCGAGCAAATACCAGGTGACAACACCTGTGTTGGTTTTGCTATGGTTGTTAAGGCAAGTCGATCGGGCTGAGCACAACTCTTGCAAAACTCTACAGTCGGCTAACCAGTCCCCGCAGGTGGGCTTCGGTTTTAACTATAGATTAGTTAATCTCAAAAAACAACGTCGTTTACCAAAGGATTCAGCAAGCAATCCTCAAGGAGTAAAAATCATGGTTCAGATTCAAGAAATTTCTCAAGTATCTACCCTGCACGCACCTGCAGCACCCAACGCAATAGCCGCTACAGAATTGCGGCCTTGGGGCTCATTTACGACTCTAGAAGAAGGCCCAGGATATAAAATTAAGCGGATCGAAGTTAAGTCAGGACACCGCCTCAGCCTGCAAATGCACCACCACCGCAGCGAACACTGGATTGTGGTTTCAGGTACTGCAAAAGTTACTTGTGGCGAAACTGAACAAGTTCTGTTTACAAATCAGTCTACCTACGTTCCTCAGTGCACTTCTCACCGCCTGGAAAATCCGGGAGTTATTCCCCTTGTTTTAATTGAGGTGCAGAATGGCGAATATCTGGGAGAAGATGATATTATCCGCTTTCAAGACGATTATGCTCGTAATGAAAAGGCTAAGTAACTCAAGTTGCTAAAAATATAGAGGTAAGGTGCGCGGCCCGGCGCACTTTACATTCTCCGGGTAAGGTACAGGCCTAGCCACATTCTACATTTTCAAAACTCAACATTACTTCCCAATTACCAATTACCAATTACTCATAATGATTCATCTGAGCAAAACAGCAGCAACAGAAGTAACGCGCCTCAAGTCGAAGCATCCGAACCCCAATGCTTTATTTCGTCTGGGCGTGGAATCGAGCGGCTGCTCCGGTTTGTCTTATACAATGGCATTTGACGATGCGCCAGCCCCAGAAGATGCTGTATGCGAGTCGGAGGGAATTGAAGTTGCGATCGACCCCCAGCACTTAAAATATCTCAATGAGCTCACCTTGGATTATTCAGAAGACTTGATGGGCGGAGGTTTCCGATTTCACAATCCCAATGCAGCCCAAAGCTGTAGCTGCGGCAACTCCTTTTCGGCTAAGGAATAACCAACCTGTAGGGTGCGTCAGTTGCAGATAATTCTTCAATTCTAAAATCTAAAATAGATTGACGCACCTGACAAAATAAGCAATAACCAATATGATTTAGAGTGCGTCAGTTGCAGATAATTATAAAATCTAAAATTTAAAATCTAAAATCTAAAATCGTATGATGACACTCAAAGACTTAGAAAAAGTCCAAAAAACCTTCAAAGAAGCCGGTCAAGACTACCAAGTTGAACTAGAAAGCGGGAAGATTATCATTGTGGGCCCGTCAGATATTGTATCTAGTGAAATTGGCATTCGCTTGAGTGCCTTTCTCTTCGTTTGGGTGAATCCCCGCCGTTTGGGTAGAGTTTTTGACTCCGCAGGCGGCTTTATTTTACCTGATGCTAACCTTACAGCACCTGATGTTTCTTTTGTTCGAGCGGCACGTCTCAGGCAAAGTCCCCGTTATTTCGGAGAATTAGTCCCAGACTTGGTAGTAGAAATTAAATCACAGAGCGATCGCATTAAACCGCTAGAAAAAAAGATTCTAAATTTTCTAGAACTCGGAGCACAAGTTGGAATTTTGATTGACCCGGACGAAGAAACTGTTACAGTTTATCGTCAGGAATGTGAACCAATTGTGTTGGGAAATGAAGATATTTTGACGGTCGCCGAACTTTTCCCCGGTTGGGAATTGCCAATTTCTGAACTGTGGCCGCCAATTTTTACTGAAGCAGAAACTCAAACTGAAGGCTAATAAAGTTTATGCAGGTTTTACATAGCCAGAAATGCGAAAAGCCTCTCTTCTCTTCCTCTGTGTCCTCTGCGCTCTCTGCGGTTAAATAATTCCTATGCAACCGTAAACGATATGAGTGCAATGGAAAAGCTTTCAATCAAGCTGGCGTACCCAGAATCATCCACTGCATTAACTGCTGCCACTCAGGAGATTGAGCGAATAAATCTGCATCGAATTCATTTCCCGCATCCTGCGAAAACTCGGCGAAAGCTTCCGCCCAATTAATTACTGTTTCCACAGGCAAATAAGGCGTATAATTCCAAGAACGCTGCAAAAACTCTACCATCTCAACCGAATGACCGGTGCGGTACAAATACCAAGCAATCCAAACTAAGGTACTGTACTTGATTTGCTTTTCCAACAAACGTATTTTATCCGGCAACTCGGGGCGGGCAAAAAAATTGTCCATGACTGCGGCGAGGGATTTAGCCTGCGGTAAACCTTTGTACATGGCGCTTTGTTCGTGCTGGCGGTAGCAAACAGTTACTTGTTGCAACCACTCTGCTTCGCATCCCATTAAGGCTAAACGCAGCACTAAATCTGTATCTTCTGCCGGGGGAAATCGAGGATCAAATCCGCCGGCGCGCTCTAACCACTGACGGCGAAATACCATGGCGCTGGGTAATACTGGTTTCCACCGCAGCCACATTTCTAAGTCTAATTTAGGGACATTTTGCCAGGGTTTGACATCTTTTAGCGGTTCGCCTATACTATTAACTAGACGCCAGCCACTGTGAACTATTCCTAAATTCGGTCGCGCTGCAAATACAGCCATTTGTGCTGCTAATTTGTCGGGAAAAAAGTAGTCGTCAGCATCGAGAAAGGCGATAAATTCTCCTCGCGCTAGCTCGATGCCGTGATTTCGGGCAATCGAAACTCCTTGATTTTGTTGGTAAATGTAGCGAATTCGATCGCCATATTTCTCTAAAACTAATTTGGTATCGTCTCGGGAGCCGTCGTCTACGACAATAATTTCCCAGTTAGTATAGGTTTGGTGCAGAACGCTATCTACGGCTTGGCCGACGTAATCCGCGCAGTTGTAAGCCGGAATTACTACGCTCACCTGCGGAGTGCGATCGCTCGTAACATTACTCATAATTAATTATCTTAAATTCGATTGCGTCTTTATTTTACAATGAGCGTAGGGTGCGTCAGGAACTGACGCACCCAGCAAGGGGTTCTTGTGTTCATTAATTTGGGGTCAAGAATTTGCCAAGGTAAGTTGGTGCGAGTTCAGTATATCTTGGGGGCGAATTGCTGAAGGGTAGCGATCGCCTTTTACCTTCAAATACTTGTCAGCTATTTCCAAAACCTGTTCGGGATTGGCTGGCTTCCTCAAAAAATCGGAAGCACCTGTCAATTTCGCTCGTGTGCGGTCAATTATACTGTCTTGACTGGTCAAAAACACGATCGGAGTTTCCCGAAAAGCAGGTGTCTTTCGCAAAAAATTGCACAAAGCAAAGCCACTTGTCTTCGGCATCACCACGTCCATAAAAATTAAAGCAGGCTTTTGTTTGGCGAGGAGGCCCACTCCCTGCATGGGGTCTTGAATTTTTAGGACTCGATAGCCCTCCGGCAATAAAATTTGCTCTAAAAATTCGCAAACTGTCGGACTGTCATCAATACAAGCAATCAAAGGGCGACCCGGCCCAGCGATAGCTGCGGCCAGGCGCCACTGTTCTATAGGCGACGGCAAGTCTGGTACTGTGCGGAAATTTACTAAACCCTGCTTGATGTAATTGACTAAAGCGCGAGTTGCCACTGTCACGCACTGCTTTTTCTTAAATGCAATATCCCAAAGAGTATTCTCGCCGTTGAATACGTTACCCAAAGCGATCAAAGAATTAGAACTAAATCGATTTTGCTGCAACTGAGCCGACGGTTTTAAAAGCGGTGCTTGTTCTGGATCTACCAGCCACAAACCCATTGCTTTCCACTTCTGCCAAATTTCTTCTGTACAACACAGAACTTTCTCTACTTCTGTTAAAGACAGCAGCAAAGAAGAGGTAATTGTAGAAAAATATTTCTGGGACGGACGCCACTCCCGGCGCAAACCCGATTGACCGATCAGAGCAAATAACACTTCGGAAAGGCTGGTGTGGACGATCGCCCTAGCTTGTTCCAGGCTCATTTCGCTGGCTGCTATCCCTCGCTGAAGCAGTTGATATTCCCACAGTTCTCCAGCATCGAGGTCTCTGAGATCGACTTGAAAGTTTCGACAGTGTTGCCCGATCGCCCTGTACCAGCGTCTAGCTCTGTGCGATCCTCCCGTGGCATACACCAAACTACCCTGAAAAAAGTAAAGTTGCCACTGTTGTTCCCCTTGCTCTAACACCAGTTTCCCCGTTGCTTGTTTCTGGCTGAGTACAGCCAGAGTATGGGACAACATTTTGTATCCGATTGCGGTAGCAGACATATCAACTCGCATCCCCTGTACTCTGTTTGTACCATTATATAGCTGCTGAGTTTTGAAAGATAACAGTAATTTTACTGAATTTAGGTTAAAAAACACCACTAATTGTGAGAATTTAACCCTCTTAGGGACTGATTCCCCCCAGGAGTTTTAGCCATGAGGATGTAACGGCTATTTGCCCTATTAACTAATAACTAAAATCAGGATTATAACTAATAATTAATTGCCCTCGCTATCTGTGGGAGGTACTGGATCGTAACCCCCTGGATGAAAAGGATGACAGCGCAAAATCCGCTTAACTGCCATTGAGCTGCCGCGGGCAGACCCAAATCTTTCTATTGCTTCGATCGCGTATTGCGAACAAGTTGGCTGAAATCTACAGGCGTTAGGCAGGTAAGGAGAAATCCCCATTTTGTAGCCTCGGATTAATCCGATCAGCAATATTTTCACAATTTTTACCTTAGCGATTGATTAGATTAATAGCAAAATCTCGTCCCGTACCGCTGTCAGCTAGGTGCATCGAGAGCATTCCCAGCGGTTAGAGTTCCGCCAACTTTGCCCGTACCAATTATACCTTTTTTCATTTTTATTTTAGATACTTAAATCACAATTTGAGGAGATAATATGGTACTTGTCTCTGAGTTGGCTACTTGACCGATACCTAAAAAATTACCGTCTCGATCGTACACCTGCAACGGATAGGGAGGTTGGGCTATTGGGTTGTCGGGGGGATTGTTCCGACTGTCCTCCTCTAGCCCGATCGGCGTTTCGGGAATCGGGAGGCGCTGTCCTTGAAACCAGCGTTTGGTATATTCAGGGGAAAGGACGATCGCGCCTAAATGCCCCAAAACCGCCGATGGCAAAATCGGGCAGAACTTATTCTCCTGCAATTGCAGTTCCAATTGTTCAAAAGTTAGACTTTCCTCGATCGAAAAACCGCTACTTTCGGTGCGAGTCAAACCAGCCAAAGTGCCGCCTGTATTCAACACCGCACCCAAATCCCGCGCGATCGCCCGAATGTAAGTACCCGCCCCGCAGGCGATCAACAAATCCAATTCAGGAAAATCCCCCGATCGCCAATCCAAGATTTCCAGCCGAAAAACCTCAACATTTCTAGCAGCAACTTCCACAGTTTCGCCTTTTCTAGCTAACTCATAAAGGCGTTTTCCTCCCACCTGCACCGCACTAAAACTAGGCGGAAATTGCTCAATTTTTCCTATAAATTTTGGCAGTGCAGCTTGCACTTTTTCCAAACTCAACTCTGGCACCGATCGAGAATGGATAATTTCTCCTTCTAAATCGTCAGTAGCAGTAGTTAAGCCAAACCGAATCGTGCCTCGGTAAGCCTTGTTGTGTTGGAGATATTGCAGCAGTCTGGTTGCTTTGCCCAGGGCGATCGGTAAAACGCCAGTCACAGCAGGATCGAGGGTTCCTCCGTGTCCGACTCGCTTGAGTTTCAATAGCCGGCGCACTCGCCCCACGCAGTCGTGAGAAGTCATGCCCGCAGGTTTGTTGAGATTGAGAAAACCGTCAGTAGTCATTAGGAAGTTCGGCAACGGATTTTGTAACAGATGTAACAGATGTAACGGATATAACGGATGTCAGGAAGAGGGAAGAAGGAAGCAGGAAAAAAGAAAATGAAAAGTTTTGAGATTGCTTTCCTTCCCATCGCGAAAGCTAACGTTATTCGCAACGGGAAAGCGGTTTTGAGTTAAAAAGTTCAACATTCAAAACTTAAAACTACAAAGTATCCGCCAACCCAATTCCCAATTCCCTATTACCCATTAAAGAATAAAGTCTGCCTGACTGATAGAACCGCGGGCAACTCCGAATAAAGTAGCGAGAGTTTCCTTGGTGTTTGTAAGCTGAATAATTGTACTCGGCGAAGTTCCTGTCCCAGCGGAAATGGTGAGTTCGCCAAAGGTGAGGCCGGCAGTCAAGCGAATTTGATCGATACCATCAGTAAAGTCTGTAATCACATCCCCGTCTGCCAAACGCCCGATCGCAAAAGTATCGTTTCCAGCGCCGCCAGTTAAAGTATCTCGCCCGCGATCGCCCGATAAACAGTCATTGCCGATGCCACCAAAAAGCGAGTCATCGCCGGCACCCCCAAAAAGCGAGTCATCGCCCGCGCCTCCCAACAAAGTATCGGTGTCTTGGTTGCCAAACAGCAAATCATTGCCATCGGCGCCCAGCATTGAGTCAGAACCTTTCCCACCGTAGAAAGTATCGTCGCCGGCGCCACCCAAAACGCTGTCGCGGCCGGCACCCCCGAACAGCAAATCATTGCCAATGTCGCCCAGCAGTGAGTCATCGCCGTCGCCGCCGTAGAGGGAATCGTTGGCGCCTAAGCCAAAAATGCTGTCAGGGCCACCCAAACCAAATATCAAGTTAGCGCCCGCAGTACCTCTGAGGGAGTCGGGGCCGCTGGTGCCCCGAGTGCCGCCAGGTGATCCTCCGGGACTGGTACCGCCGCCGGTGGGGGTTGGGGTGGTGACGGGAATTGGTCGAATTGGCACTGCTGATGGCATGATTCTGAAGATGGGTAGAAATTTGCCATTCTAACTTAGCCTAAAACCGGAAGTTATAAGCTCGCCAACCGCCGAGATGAGAAATATCGATCGCATCCGCCACAGCATAAGGTTCGCACAAAAAGCCCTGGACCGTGGAGCCGTCCTCCAACACCAGCGTACCAATTCCCAGCGGCGGGGGAATTTTAGCGACAAATCCGCCGAAAGCCGCGATCGACAACTCCCAAACTTCCACCTTGATCGCGCTACCGCCTTCTATCTGACGCACCAATCCCGGCTTGCCCAGAGCAGTACCCGTCAAAGCGTACAGCTTGTAAATCGGGCTGGTACGGCAGGCGCGAACCAAAATGCCTCCCCCCTCGATTAGTTGATAATTCAGTGGCTCACCGCTCAAATGAGCGCCAACCACGGCTATTTTGACTCGTTCTTCTGAGGAAGATTTGGCTGCGATGGCGGGTTCCGGGACGGTTGGCAGCGGTAGGCCGGTTGCGCCCATAGTTCCCCCCAAGCTAGCGTGGAAAGCAGCTCCCAGGCTGCAGAGCGATAAATCGTGCCACGCAGGAGCCATCAGTGTCAATCCTGCGGGCAATCCGCTGCTTTGAAACCCGCTGGGAACTGCGATCGCGCACAAATCGAGCAAATTCGCAAAGTTCGTGTAGCGCCCCAGATTGGTGTTGAGCGCGATCGGCTCGGCTGCAACTTCTGCGACAGTATATATCGTGCCTGTCGTCGGTACCGCCAACACATCCATTGACTGCCACTGAATTTCAGCAAGCTTGCGGAGCTCGGCCAACCGGTACGACGCGCGGTAGGCAGAGACAGCATCGTAGCGTTTGCCGCCGCTGATAATTTTGTAGACAATCGGATCGATCGCATCTGGGTGCGCGTCGAGGAAATCGCCAATCGCTGCCAACCTTTCTGCTACCCAAGGGCCGCCGTAGAGCAGTTCGGCAGCATCCGCAAAGGGTTTGAAGTCAATAGGTGCGATCGTGCAGCCCAAAGATTGCAAGCGCGCGATCGCCTCCCGGTAGCGCTGTTCGGCTTCTGCATTCCCGAAAAATTCTAGTTCGCCGTCTCCGGGAACTCCCACCCGCAAGCGGGAGAAATCAGGCAAAACTTTCGTTTCAGGGCGGCGAGAAAACGCATCCTCAGCGTCAAAACCGCTGGCTACTTGCAGCACGGAAGCTGCATCCGCACAGGTGAGAGCGAACACAGAAACGCAGTCGAGCGATCGCACCGCCGGCAGCAGGCCGCGAGTGCCGATCGAGCCGCAACTTGGCTTCAGCCCGACAATGTTGGTAAAAGCAGCGGGAACCCGCCCCGAGCCTGCGGTATCGGTACCCAGAGCAAAACTCACCAATCCGGCCGAGACTGCTGCGGCGGAACCGGAACTCGATCCGCCTGGAATGTAGCGCGAATCGAAGGGATTGCGGCAAACTCCATAAGGCGTGCGGGTTCCCACTAATCCTGTGGCAAACTGATCCATGTTTGTTTTGCCGATCGCGATCGCACCTGCCGCGCACAGCCACTCTACGACTGCGGACGATCGCGCTGGAGTGCGAGCAAACTGCGGACATCCCGCCGTAGTCGGAACGCCCGCCCAATCGAGATTATCTTTGATCGCAAAAGGTATTCCGTAGAGCGGCAATTGTTGCGGGTCTAGGTTTTCCAAAGCTTTAGCGCGTTCGAGGGTTTCCGCCTGCGGTGCTAAATAAATCCATACCGCCGGATCTGCATAGCGTTCGATCCGATCGTACACGCTTGCGATTACATCTGCAGGTGCGATCGATCCGGTGCGGTAGCTATCGAGCAGCGAATGAATGTCCAGACTGTTGCTGTAGTTAAATTTTTCCATAGTGCACCGTCAGTCGATTTTAGATTTTAGATTTTAGATTTTAGATTGAACAATTGAGTTTACAGGCTTTGCTGGGGGATCATTCGATTTTAGATTTTAGATTTTAGATTGAAGAAATCACTTGAAAGGCTGTGCAAGGCGATCGTTATTACAAATAGGATGTTAGTTTACCGTATTGGCGATCGTACTCGCATCCAGTCTAGGGATCGAACTATTTGGTGAGAAATATTCAACCCTGACCTTGCGGGTTTCGTCTTTTTGTGCAGGTAAACTTCGCGATTTCCCATCGCCCCATCTCATCGCCCGGTTTAATCTTCCAAAAATTTTAATTTTACAATTTTGAGAAAAACTGTTTTTTGTAACATTTTACACATTTTCGCCTCAAGTTTGCTGTTACCGTTTGAAACGTAGCAATCTAGTAAGATTGCAAGCTACAGTATGCTTACCTTTCAAAAAGCTAAGTGCATTGCTGTTACGGACAGTCTTGAATAACTCCTTGGGTTGCAAACAGGACTTATACAGACAAAAACCGAAAAATTTAACCGCTTCTAGGGTTCCGATTTGAATTAGTTTCTAACTCAGCTTAGAAAGTTCAAGTGCTGGTCCGAGAGAAGCAGACTGGTTGCCCCAATATTTTCTTAATTTGAGGGAAACACTAGCCAGTTACACGGCGGGATAAAAGCCCGGGAGAAACGCGATCGGTCAGCAAGACTCGGTTCGTTAGCTCTCGGGCTTTATCCTTGTATATCAGGGGGGTTTGCGGAAGCTAAGGAAGCCAAAGAAGGTGCAAAAGCTCGATCGACATATTCACCTCTAACCAGCAACCAGAATATGCTATGAATATCCGATATTGCTCCCCAAAAATAACGCGATCGCCATTATCCTACTGCGCCCTATTTTTCATCACCTTGTTTTTCGCTGTTGGCTGCGTCAACCCGGCAATTTATATCAAAACCACGACAGAAACCGAAGCAGCTTCTTCAATAAGTGCTAACGCAGTTCGACTTGGATTCAGCGCGTGGCCCGGCTGGTTTCCGTGGCAAATTGCCAAAGAACAAAAGATATTTGAAGCCAACAATGTTCCTGTAGACTTAAAATGGTTTGACGGCTACTTAGAATCCATCAGCACCCTCACAGCAGGGCAGATAGATGCTAACAGCCAAACCCTCGGCGATACAGTAAACTCCATATCAGGCGGCGCCGACCAAGTAATTGTTTTAGTCAACGACAACTCGACGGGAAATGACAAAGTGATTGTCGCCGAAGGTATCAATTCCGTTGCCGACTTGAAAGGTAAAAAAGTTGCAGCAGAGGAAGGTACAGTCGATCACTTTTTATTGCTGTTAGGGCTGAGAAAAGCAGGTTTATCAGTGCAAGATATTCAATTTGTGCCGCTGGAAACTGGCAAAGCTGCGGCGGCTTTCGTGGGAGGACAAGTCGATGCAGTGGCAGTATTTGCGCCGTTTACCACGCAGGCATTAAAACGCTCGAACAGCAAGGAACTGTTTAGTTCAAAAGATTTTCCGGGGGCGATTTCCGACCATTTAGTATTCACCCGAAAGTTTATCAACGAACACCCAGATCGAGTGCAAGCGCTGGTCAATTCATGGTTTGCAACATTGGAATACATGAAATCAAATCAAGACAAATCTTACCAAATTCTAGCCAACCGCGCCGGAGTTAGCGTTGAGGAATACAAAGAATATGAAAACGGCACTAAGATATTTACTATAGAGGAAAACTTGAAAGCATTTCAACCGGGAAACGACATGACATCATTGCAGTTTGCCGCGGCCGAAATGAATAAATTCCTCGTCGATGTAAATTTAGCAAAAACCCAACCCGATATCAGCACATTATTTGACGATCGCTTTATCAAAGCTTATGCAGAAGGTAAAAGCTAAAAGGCATAATTGACGATTGTGCATACACAAAAAAACCTAAAAAAAAATACTTTTTATAATCCCCCAAATCTACTTCAATTAATCGCTAAACTGTTCTGCAATTAAATCATGCCACCAAACCCCGATCCGCGATCGATCCAATCCCACCTCAAGCAAAAAAGCCTAAATCCCACCGTTTTCTGGCGGATTGCGGAAGAGATACCACAACCCCTCAATATTGGGTTAACGGTAACATCGATCGCACTGCCGCTGCTGCTGTGGTGGCTAGTAACAACCTTCGCCAACGTAGATCCCAAATTTTTGCCTTCCCCCGGCAAAGTTTTAGAGGCATTTGGCAGGCTGTGGAACACTCGCGAACTTTTGAAAGACACGGTAGCGAGTTTGTGGCGGGTGGGAGTGGGCTTTCTGTTCGCCTTGGTTTTTTCCATACCAATTGGCGTGCTGATGGGCAGTTTTCCCAGTATTCGCGCCTTGCTGGAACCCATGTTCGGCTTGATGCGATATATGCCCGCACCAGCATTCATTCCCTTGCTGATTCTATACTTGGGAATCGGCGAAGAACCCAAAATCACCCTGATTTTCATCGGCGTCTTTTTCTTCAATTCGCTGATGGTGATGGATACAGTCAAGTTTGTTCCCAAAGACTTGATCGAATCTACTTATATGTTGGGCGGGAATCGCTGGGAAATCCTAACTCAAGTTATTTTTCCCCACGTTTTGCCGGGGATTCTAGATGCTAGCCGCATCAACTTAGCTGCGGCTTGGCAATTGGTAATCGTCTCGGAATTGATTGCTGCAACCGAAGGCTTGGGTCGCCGAATTAGTGTCGCCGGTCGATTTCTCCGAACCGATGAAATATTTGTGGGGCTGATTGTCATTGGGGCGATAGGACTGACTTTTGACTTGCTTTTTCAATATCTGCTGCGGGTTTCTTGTAAATGGTCAAGCCAGAAACAGTAAGCAGATGTTAAAAGGCCGAATACTGTCATTTTTTTACTTACAATACAGAGGATAAACTCATGTTTCTGCAAATCAACAACCTGCACAAAAATTTTGAAACTAAAAAGGGTAAATTAGTTGTCCTCAAGGACATCAACATGAGCATCAAGCAAGGCGAATTTATCTGCGCGGTAGGCGCATCCGGTTCGGGCAAATCTACTCTGTTGAGGCAGATTGCGGGATTGGACAAGCCGACAACAGGGGAAGTGAAAATTGACGGCAAGGAAGTTGTTTCGCCTGGGCCGGATCGAGGTATGGTATTTCAGCATTACACTCTTTATCCTTGGATGAACGTGCAGGAAAATGCCGAGTTTGGCCTCAAACTTCAAGGCGTGTCCAAGAAAAAGCGGCGCGAACAAGCGAGCTATTATTTGAATGTGGTAGGATTGACGCAGTTTGCTTCGTCCCTGCCGAAGGAATTGTCGGGCGGGATGAAACAGCGGGTGGCGATCGCCCGCGCCCTCGCTTCTGAACCTAAAGTGTTATTAATGGATGAACCTTTCGGCGCCTTGGATATCCACACTAAAGAATCGATGCACGAATTTATGCTCGATTTGTGGCGTCGCACTCAGATTACAATCTTTATGATTACCCACGATGTCGAAGAAGCGGTGTTTCTTTCAAATCGGATTTATGCTTTGGGCGCTCGTCCCGGTACAGTGAGAAAGGAAATGTCGATTAATTTGCCCGATCGCACTCCCAGCATTAAACGGCACGCCAAATTCCACGATTACCGCGACGAACTCATGGATTTGATGCGGAAACACGGACAAGAAGCAGTTGCAATGGCTGCTTAAATAGAAATAGGTTTGTAGTTGCACTTTTTGCACCCGTGCCAAGAGTTTAACTGCCAACCTAAGTAAGTGGAAACTTAACATCTTGCACCATTGTCAATTACCTATTTAGGAACAGGCAAGATGCCTGTTCCACAAAGACTAAATTTTCTTGTGGAACAGGCATCTGGCCTGTTCTTGAGAATGGTGCAAGATATCAGTGGAGATAAATATTACTTTTGGAGAGGGTAAGTTTTGCCACTACAAAATACTATTGTTTTGTTTCGCTGACCCCCCCAAATACATCAAGAGGAACTTATGGTGCAACTATCATCGAGCGACACAAACTCAGAAATCGATTCTGACCTCGTATTAATGCAAGAAACCGTACCGGGCGGCGCGTACTGGTCGGGAGTCATCAAGCGGGGAAACACCCTGCGAATCACCGATTTAGAAGGCTCTCGCGGCGTTTCCATGCTGTGCTACAACGCCGACAATGCGATCGAACGTTTCAACGCAGCAGACACCGCCAAAATTCAATTCAACGCCTTTCTCAAAAAAGGCATGGTGATCTACACAGACATGGGACGCATCCTATTTTCCATCACCCAAGACACCTCCGGCTGTCACGATTTGCTAGGAGGATGCAGTAACGCCATTAGCAATGCCAAAAAATACGGCGAAGGAGACTGGAAAAACTCCCGCGACAACTTCCTCAAAGCCCTAAGTCGGTGGGGATTGGGCAAAAAAGATATCATGCCCAACCTCAACTTATTTACTCGCATTGCCGTCAAACCAGACGGCACGATGGAGTTTCGCGAAGGCTGCGAAAAACCGGGTAGTTTTATCGATTTGCGAGCCGAAATGAACGTATTGACCATGATCTCTAACTGCCCCCACATCCTGCATCCGGGTTCAACTTACGATCCAAAACCCATCCAAATTCAGATTGTGAAAACCCCCGCACCCGCACCAGACGACTTGTGCCGCACCGCCAACCCGGAAGCCGTGCGCGGGTTCATCAACACCGATGCTTTGTTCGTGCAATAAACCCCCGATTACACAACTCAATCTAGTCCGCATCAATCTGTCGTAAAAAATTCTGCACTTCCATCACAAAAAGTGAACCATGACTGCAACTACCCAACAAATTCTCGATCCAAAAACTGCAATTTATAACGAAGTTTTACCAGCCAGACATCCCTGGGCTCGCGTCATCAAAAAAGGACAGATTCTCCGCATTGTAGATTTAGGCGGAAATCAAGCAGTAGATTTTTTAGTTTACAATGCCGATGACCCTTCCGAACGCTACAGCGCCCCCGATACGATCGTCAATCAAGGCAACATCTTTGTCACTACAAACAGCCAACTCATTTCTAACGAAGGGCGAGCCATGATGACAATAATTGCTGACTCCTGCGGGCGGCACGATACCTCCGGCGGCGCCTGTAGCTGCGAGAGCAACTCGGTGCGGTTTGGACTAGATAAAAAATACCAGCACGCCTGCGTTGAAAATTTCCTCGCCGCAATTCTTCCCTACGGTTTGGGCAAGCGAGATTTAGTCAGCAATATCAACTTCTTTATGAATGTTCCTGTTAGCGAAGATGGCACGCTTGAAATTGTTGACGGCATCTCCGATCCGGGAAGTACAGTTGATTTGCGAGCCGAAATGAACGCGCTGGTTGCTATTTCTAACTGCCCGCAAATGAACAATCCTTGCAATGCTTACAATCCTACCCCGATTCAGTTGATTGTTTGGGATTCTGTGTAATCTAATATACCCGCCGCCATCTATTAGAATTCGCCGCGAGGGGGACGCTGGCACTATTGTTAGCGCCCTTCCCAATTGCCCCAAGAGACTTGCATAGCATTCCCAAGCTTTCCTATCTAGAAATTATCTGCGTTTATCTGCGTTCATCTCCCTTACATCTGCGGTTGACTTATCAATCAAAGATTCATACAAATACCTAAATGTTTAACAAAGTTTTGATTGCCAATCGCGGTGAAATTGCCTGCCGAATTATCCGCACACTCGATCGTCTCGGAATTGCTTCGGTAGCAGTATATTCGGAAGCCGATGCCCACGCCACACACGTTTTCGCCGCCAGCGAAGCCGTTTGTATCGGTGCAGCCGCCGCAGCCGAGAGTTATTTGCGGTTCGATCGCATTCTCGAAGTTGCGCGCCAAACAAAAGCTCAAGCTATCCATCCGGGTTACGGCTTTTTGAGCGAAAATGCTGAATTTGCCGAAGCTTGCGCCAGCGAAAATATTGCATTTATCGGCCCGACTCCGAGTCAGTTGCGCTGCTTTGGATTGAAGCACACCGCGCGGGAAATAGCCGCTGCAAATCAAGTGCCGCTAACTCCAGGAAGCGAACTTTTAGCAAGTTTAGAGGATGCCCAAAAAGCGGCTGGGGCGATCGGCTATCCGGTGATGCTCAAAAGTACCGCAGGCGGCGGCGGCATCGGTTTGCAGGCTTGTTTTGGCGATCGAGATTTGGCAGAAGCATTTGAAAAAGTACAGCGTTTGAGTCAAAGCAATTTTAAACAAAGCGGCGTTTTTTTAGAGAAATACATTCAAACAGCCAGGCACATAGAAGTCCAAATCTTTGGAGATGGCAAAGGAAATGTCATAGCCTTGGGCGAGCGAGATTGTTCCGTGCAGCGGCGCAATCAAAAAGTAATAGAAGAAACCCCCGCCCCTGCTATTAGCGACGAACAGCGAAATCAGTTGTACAGTGCAGCCGTGCGGTTGGGAAAAGCGGTAAATTACCAGTCAGCCGGGACTGTTGAATTTGTATTTGATGTCGATGCGAAACAGTTTTATTTTTTGGAAGTCAACACGCGCTTGCAAGTCGAGCACGGCGTTACTGAAGCTGTCAACAACATCGACCTCGTTGAGTGGATGGTCAAACAGGCTTCGGGAGATTTGTTCTCCCTGGAAGAGTACCGCTATCGGCCGCAGGGACACTCAATTGAGGTGCGAATTTATGCCGAAGATGCCGGCAAGAATTTTCAGCCGAGTTCCGGGTTGCTGAATCAAGTTGCGTTTCCCGAAAACGTCCGCTGCGACAGTTGGATAGAAACCGGCACGGAGGTTACTCCTTTTTACGATCCGCTGCTAGCCAAAGTAATCGTTTGCGGGGATAATCGAACCCAGGCGATCGTAAAACTAAAAGCTGCTTTAGATGCCAGTGAAATAGCGGGAATTGAAACTAATTTAGATTACCTCCGCCAGATTTTGGACGATTCCCGATTCAGCCGGGGCGAACTGAGCACGCGCTTTTTAAACTCTTTTGAATACGCACCTTTAACGATCGATGTATTGGATGGGGGAACCTACAGCAGCATTCAAGATTATCCGGGGCGGATTGGCTATTGGGATGTGGGCGTGCCGCCTTCTGGGCCGATGGATCATCTGGCATTTCGATCGGCAAATCGTTTAGTAGGAAATCCCGAATCGAGCGCAGGATTGGAATTCACAGCTACAGGTCCAACTCTGCGCTTTAATGCCGATACAGTTATTAGTCTGACTGGCGCAATTATGAAGGGAACGCTAAACGGAGAACCGGTGCCGTTTTGGACTGCAATTCCCGTAAAAGCTGGCAGCATTCTCAAGTTAAAAGCCATTCACGGTGGCGGCTACCGCACTTATTTAGCGGTAAAGCACGGCTTTAATGTCCCCGATTATTTGGGCAGCAAATCAACTTTTGTACTGGGAAAATTTGGCGGACACGCGGGCCGCACGCTGCGTCCTGGAGATGTGCTTAAACTGGTTCAAACTGCAACTCTGGAAGCGGAAATATCTTTGCCTCCGGAACTAATTCCCACCTACAGCAATAATTGGGAAATCGGCGTTTTGTACGGGCCTCACGGCGCGCCGGATTTCTTTACTGAGTCAGACATCGAAATGTTTTTCTCCACAGAATGGCAGGTGCATTACAACTCGACGCGGACGGGCATTCGGCTGATCGGCCCGAAGCCAACCTGGGCGCGTCAAGACGGAGGAGAAGCGGGTTTGCACCCGTCTAACATTCACGATAATGCTTACGCGATCGGCACGATCGATTTTACGGGCGATATGCCTGTAATTCTCGGTCTGGACGGCCCGAGTTTGGGAGGTTTTGTCTGTCCTGCTACTATTGTGCAGTCGGAATTGTGGAAAATCGGGCAACTGAAACCGGGGGACAGCATTCGCTTTCACTGTTTGAGTTTTGCTGAAGCTTTGCAGCGGGAGTTAGCACAAGATAGGCAAATTGCTACTTTTAGTTTGCCTGTTTTTGATGAAAATGCAGAGGAATTGCCAGCAGTTCCCGCCTCTCCAATTTTGCACAAAATTCCAGAATCTCCGGGACAGGTTGCTGTTACTTACCGTCAAGCTGGGGATAAATATATTCTAGTTGAATACGGCCCGTTGGTGCTGGATTTAAATTTGCGTTTTCGGGCGCACGCATTGATGGAAAATTTGAAAGCAAATCCGTTGCCTGGTGTGATCGAATTAGTGCCGGGAATGCGATCGCTGCAAATTCATTTTGACAGCGGCCAGATTTCGCAACAGCAGCTAATGCAGGCGCTGATAGCGGCGGAGGCGGAACTTCCGGCGATCGAGGATTTGGAAGTGCCGGCGCGAATTGTGCACTTGCCTTTATCTTGGGAAGATGAATCGACGCTGTTGGCTATTGAAAAATATATGCAGTCTGTGCGATCGGATGCACCTTGGTGTCCCAGCAATATTGAATTTATTCGCCGCATAAACGGGCTTGACAGCATCGAACAAGTCAGAGAAATTGTATTTAATGCTAGCTATTTAGTGATGGGTTTGGGAGACGTTTATTTAGGTGCGCCCGTCGCAACTCCCCTCGATCCGCGCCACCGTTTGGTTACTACTAAATACAATCCCGCCCGCACTTGGACTCCTGAAAATGCAGTTGGGATTGGCGGCGCGTATTTGTGCGTTTACGGGATGGAAGGGCCCGGAGGTTATCAATTTGTCGGCCGCACGGTGCAAATGTGGAATCGGTTCAAACAAACGGCGGATTTCCAGTCTGGTAAACCTTGGCTTTTGCGCTTTTTTGACCAAATCCGATTTTATCCGGTTTCTCATGAGGAATTGCACCGCTGTCGGGAAGCATTTATCGAAGGTAAGTTTAAATTAAAGGTTGAGGAAATCACTTTTAATTTGAGAGAATACAATGAGTTTTTGCATTCTATTGCTGGCAGTACGGCTGAGTTTAAAGCGCAGCAGCAGGCGGCATTTAATGCAGAGCGCGATCGCTGGGCCGCATCCGGGGAATTTGAAGCTGAATCAGCAGCAGAATCCTCGGCGGATGTGGGTTCTGAAACGGCGGCGGAGGTTACTTTGCCGATCGACTGTGAGGCTGTTGTCGCTCACGTTTCGGCTAATGTTTGGCAGGTACTGGTGAAGGTTGGAGATGCGGTTGCTGAGGGCGATCGCCTGTTAATTTTGGAAGCGATGAAAATGGAGATTGCTATTACTGCTGATGTTGCGGGCACTGTTGCCGAGTTGTTTTGTGAAAAGGGGCAAACGTTGACAGCCGGACAAATTCTAGCGGCTATTCAACCGAATTAATCCCTCGGTTGTCAATTCGGGGAGAGTAGAAGCCGTTGCATAATTGCGAGATGATTTTGATTGTTTTGTGGGATGAGTTCCTGATCTCGTCCGATGTATTTTCACCGCAGGCGAGACACCCCACAATAATCATCCTCAAATTGTGCAACACCCGCTCATTTAATGCAGGTTTAGCAGTAGTTAGGACTTCAAAAGGGTGGGGATACATCAATCAAGCAGGCCAGTGCGCGATCGCCCCCAAGTTTCCTCTGTCGGCAGTTGTTCCGAAGGCTTAGCCACTGTCAAGCGCAATGGCAAATCTGGCTTAATAAATCAAGCTGGAAAGCTGGTCATTTAGCAGGTTCGATGCTCTGTTTAGGCTTTAAATTTGTTTCAACTCACATCTTGCACCATTCTCAAGAACAGGCAAGATGCCTGTTCCATAAAAATTTAATTTTCTTGTGGAACAGGCATCTTGCCTGTTCCTAAAAAGCTTATTGACAATGGTGCAACATCTCAGTTTAAATCTCCTTAACTTAACTCTAGCAGCCCAGAAGTGAGCGGCAAACCATCCTGAAATACCAGCAATTCTCCGGGCTGAATTTGCGTCCAAACTTCGTTATCTGTCAGCGGAAAAGTGGCAATAACAGCCACGCGATCGTCCTCGTTGGTCAATTCCCGAAAATCGACTGTTATATCTTCGTCGATCGAGTGAGCGCTAGCAAAAGGTGCTTGTCGCACAATATAATGCAAATTAGTAGAACAGTGGGTGAACAAGTGTTTTCCATCGGAAAGCAAATAATTAAAAATTCCGTGTTCAGCCAAAGTTTTAGTAATTTCCTCCAGTACCCGGTAAATTTCCCCTAAAGCAGGCTTATTTTGAGGGAAAGTAGAGCGCAGCTTTTCTAATATTAAACAGAATGCTTTTTCACTGTCAGTTTTGCCAACTGGTTTGTAAACTCCGGCACATTCTGGAGAAAAATTTTCGAGATTTCCGTTGTGAGCAAACACCCAATAACGTCCCCAAAGTTCCCGAATAAAAGGGTGGCAGTTTTCCAGAGCAATTTCGCCTTGGGTAGCTTTGCGGATGTGAGCAATCACGTTAGTTGAATGAATCGGATAGCGACGCACTACTTCAGCAACCGGAGAAGCAATCGCAGGTTTAGAGTCTATAAAAAGGCGACATCCCAAACCTTCAAAGAAAGCAATTCCCCAACCGTCTTGATGAACGTCTGTTCTGCCACCTCTTGCAGAAAAACCCTCAAAAGAAAAGCAAATATCTGTTGGAACATTGCAGTTCATTCCCAGTAATTGGCACATAGCTTTTAAATCTCTGGAGTTTGAATAGATGTCGCAGCTATTGGCAGCTACAGATTTGCGATGATAGTATTATAGTATGAATTGATTTAGCCTAATAAAAAAAACACAATTATTTTGGATGGTTAACCATAATGCTACTTAAATTTTAAAAAATGCGTGAAGCCAAGCTATCCCGAACGCGCGTGCGAGCCCGTTGCGGTAGGGAATCGCCCAAAATTCAATCGCGTTCCCCGGAGAACAGTCTTCATCGTTCCATTTGTCCTGCAATTTTGTTAATTAAATTTATGTAAAATTCACTTTTGTGGGGGAAAGTCTGAAAGTTGTTTGATATCCTTCAAAACTATTTGAGGCTTCCCTTTGTACTGTTCTACCTTCCCACTGACATACACATATCCCCGTCCCAGAACCGCATAACGCTTCTCGATTAGCCGCTTCAAAGGAGCCATTTCATCAGTTTCCGCATCTGGTATCCACAAAGCTAATTTATGATACACCGAACCAGCATAAATTACAGCGCTGCCGCCGATCCTTTTAGTAATTCCCGCCTGCAAATCGCAGAAAATAGTAATAGATTTAGCTCTCTCAGAAGCAGCTAATATTTTCGGGTAGTCCAACCTCAAAGAAAGCGCTCCTGCGGTTGCTTCCGACAACCGAAACTCTTCAACAATCGAGCCTCGCATCGACCACCAAGGAAGTAAATTAGCATAGTTGCGAGAGGGAATTTTGGCATTGATAATCGGATTCCAAATCATCAGATTGTAAGCTTTTGCTGCCGATTCTCCCTCAGTCATTTGTCGGTGATACAATCGGGATCGCCCGTATTTGACGAAGTAGGGACTCCAGCCTTCTTCAATCAGTTTAAGATTGTAATTTTCTCCGTCTTTATGTACGTAACAGAGGAGACGCCCGTAGTTGTCGCGGTGTTTTTGTAGAGCTACTTCAACCGAATCGTCTGTATCAAATTCTATGTCAATTTGAGCAAGTCCGCCATCTGCTGTGGCGAAGTATTTTTTAGCCATTTCTGAAGCTGCTTTCCCCGCTACAGTTACAGGTTTGGAACCTCCCGAATGACTTTCTTCTGTATCGACGCAAATCAGCCGCAGAGATTCGGTTTTGCCGTTGAGAGAAATTTTGATGCTGTCGCCATCAACTACTTTAGTTATTTGCAGGTTCGGAATTCTGGTTGCCATATTTTGAACCCTGTTGCACTTGAGATTTCATGCAGGTATCGCTTGGATTATACACGAGTTCGTTATCACTAGCAACTCTAATTTTTGTTGTTTGTATTAATATTTGTCAACAGTCGCGTATTTTATCAATTCGGGGAAAAAATCTTGAAAATCTGATTCTAAGCGCTGATAGTTAGCTGTCAAATCTTCTATGCCGCTTGCTAAGTTATTTGTCCGCTTGATTCGGGCTGACATTCTTGTAAGAGTGATGCCGATTTCGGCAATTTCCTGATAAGATGAAAGCAAGTCGCGGGCAATTATTGTGGGCAGTACCCGCTGGAGAGAGTCAGGTAATATATCGCGGTTGTCTTGTAGGATTTTATAGACATCCTGAGAAAAATCCCGGAGGGGAATTTCTGAATATTCCAGCCAATTTTTAGCCAAGAAGTGGTCGTAAAACACGTCAATCAAAACTCCAGCAAACCTGCGTCTCTGGGAAGAAATAAGGCTTTTACTCGCTCGCACTATTGCGTGAGAGTCCGTGTAGCTATCTACTTTGCGGTGCAAATCGATGCCCTTTCTAATTTCATCGGGATAAAGGTTGATTGCCGAACCTTTGACAAAATCTCCTAAGAGGTTGCCAATCAGGGATTCTGGCGTGCCTTTTGATAAGAATAGATGAGCCAAATAATTCATTGCTACAGTAAAAATATCTAAGATAGCATAAGCAGAAAGAGTAAGGTGCACGACCCGGCGCACCTTACTGCTATTAAGAACCTGCCCTGAAAAAAATCCCCCTACGCACCACCGCGCAACTTATCCAAAACCGTCCGGTCTTCCAAAGTCGAAGTATCCCCAGAAACCTCTTGTCCCGCCGCCAAAGAACGCAGCAATCGGCGCATAATCTTCCCGCTTCGCGTTTTCGGCAAAGCATCAGTAAATCGAATTTCGCCGGGACGGGCGATCGCCCCAATTTCCTTAACAACGTGCTGCTTCAATTCTTTAGCCAATTCATCGCTAGGTTGCTGCGAGTTGTCCAACGTGACAAAAGCCACAATTTCCTCACCTTTAATCTCATCCGGTTTGCCAACAACCGCAGCTTCCGCCACCGCTGGATGCGATACCAAAGCTGACTCGACTTCCATTGTGCCAAGTCGGTGTCCGGCCACATTAATTACATCATCAACGCGACCCATTACCCAGAAATAACCGTCTTTGTCCTTGTGCGCGCCGTCCCCTGCAAAGTACACAAATTCGCCATCTTTCGGGTGTAAATATTCCCAATAAGTGCGGCGGAAACGATCGGGATCGTTGTAAAGTGTCCGCATCATTCCCGGCCAAGGATGTTTCACCACTAAATAACCGCCGCTTTCGTTAGTGACTGGTTCCCCATCTTGGTCAACAACATCGACCACAATTCCGGGGAACGGTAGGGTTGCAGAACCGGGTTTTGTAGGAATTGCACCGGGCAAAGCGGTAATCATAATTCCCCCGGTTTCTGTTTGCCACCAAGTATCAACGATCGGACAATTCGAATGGCCAATTACGCGCTGATACCACATCCAAGCTTCGGGATTGATCGGTTCGCCAACGGTTCCTAACAATCGTAAAGACGACAAATCGCGCGCGTTGGGCAAGTGTTCGCCCATTTTCATAAAGGTGCGAATTGCGGTGGGTGCAGTGTAGAAAACGGTGACGCCGTATTTTTCAATTACATCCCAAAAACAGCCTGGATTAGAAGGGCGAGGAGCACCTTCATACATTAAAGTTGTTGCACCGTTGGACAGTGGCCCGTAGACTATGTAACTGTGTCCGGTAATCCAGCCGACATCAGCAGTACACCAATAAACATCGGTATCTTGGAGGTCGAATATCCACTTGGTTGTCATGTGGGTATAAAGGTTATAACCACCGGTTGTATGGACGACACCTTTCGGTTTGCCGGTACTGCCACTGGTGTAGAGTACGAACAGCATATCTTCGCTGTCCATCGGTTCGGCGGGACAATTTGCCGATGCACCTTTTTGCAAATCGTGCCACCAATGATCGCGCCCTGGTTCCATGTCAATTTGCTGTTTGGTGCGCTGAACTACCAGAACGTTGGTAACACTGGGTGTGGCATTATTTGCTAATGCTTTGTCTACTTGTGTTTTGAGGCCGACGGCGGTATCTTTGCGGAAGCCACCGTCAGCGGTGATGACGAGTTTTGCTTGGCCGTCGTTAAGTCGATCGCGCAAAGCTTCTGCACTAAAACCGCCAAAAACAACGCTGTGTACTGCACCGATTCTGGCACAGGCTAGCATGGCGATCGCAGCTTCGGGAATCATCGGCATATAAATGCCAACGCGATCGCCCTTTTGGACTCCCAATTGTTTGATGACGTTCGCCATTTGGCAGACTTCGCGGTGGAGTTGCGCGTAGGTGATGGTGCGGGAATCTCCGGGTTCGCCTTCCCAAATCAGGGCGGCTTTATTTTTGCGCCAAGTGGTTAAGTGGCGATCGAGACAATTGTAAGAAATATTAATTTTACCGTTGACAAACCATTTAGCAAAAGGCGGTTGCCAGTCGAGCACGGTATCCCAGTTTTGGAACCAGTGCAATTCTTGGGCGGCGAGTTCTGCCCAGAAGGCTTGGGGGTCAGCTTTGGCTTTGTCGTAGAGGGCTTGGTACTCTTCTAGGCTTTTGATGTGAGCTTTTTGGGAGAATTCAGCGGGCGGCTGAAATAGCCGTTTTTCTTGCAGAATTGATTCGATCGTATCTTGTGACATTGCTGTTAGTTTTTAGTTCAGTTACTCTTTTTAGCTATTGTGTGCATAAGTTGGGACAAAAGTATGTTTATTTTCCTTAAGACTTTGGGGAATTTGGTCAAGGTTGGAGCTGCATGAGAAGTTATAGCACTGGTAAATTGTAAATTCTATCTTGGTACTCATTATCAAATGATGCTTCATAAATCAGAAGCAGTAGTTCAATATTTTGACCGATACTCAGCTTGGAATTCAGGATAAAGATTCCTGGAACATGACCATTTTGCTCTAAATGCTCTGTTAAATGAACTGGCATAGAGCGGCGGTTGTTGGTAACAAGAATGAAGTGGTGTATTTCGCACCAAATAAGAATTTCTGGATCGAGAGTGCCTTTGGAAGGTGCTGTTAGTTCTCCCACTGCTAGAACAACCAGATCGGGATTGCGCCTGCGAATTTGGTTAACATATGCAGGATCGACATTTTCATCAAAGAGATACTGGATTGGCATCAGCTTTGCTCCTTGCCTCTCTTTCTGCTTTAAATTTGCGAAGTTTTTCTGTCACTGGAGGAGGATTGCGAGTTTGTTCTTCTCGCATTTTTTCGCCCCATTCCAGCCATTCGGTTATGTATTTACCGACTGCTTCTTTGTTGTGCAAGTAGTACAAAATTGTCGCATAAACCTGTTCGAGGGTGAGGGATGTATAAATGTTGGCAATTTCTTCGGGAGTTCGAGCGCGAAACAGGTACTCATAAAGAATGGTTTCGATGCCAATACGGGAACCTTTGATCCGAATATCGTCAGGTCTCAGGAAGTTGAAGTAGTCTTCTAGTTGCATAGCTTGGTGGTTAGGATAAGGGTTGATAATATTATAATACCTGAACAGAAGATGGTTTGATGTGTTTTTTTGAGGTTAATAAAAATAAATCAAACGGGTTTCACTCTTATTATAATGCCTCTATAATATAGTTTACTGGATCGGCAGAGCGCACAAAAGCCATGACGCAAAATTTAGAAGAAAGCCAACTTTCGCTAAATGACGTTCGCCACCTTCTCAAATTGGAAGAGCGAGAAGGAAACGCCTTCACCGATTTTTTTTCTATGCAAGCGCTGTCAGAATTAGAACTGCAAGAAATATTAAAGATTAGAACTGACTTTAGACGCTACTTATCCGCAGGAAAAGTTTCAGCAGAACTGGTTAAATTTTTAGTGCTTTCACCGTTAATGAGATTAGCAGGATTTTTTGATATTCCGATCCTGCTGACAATGGAAGATAGCATCCCGATCGAGGTTGAGGATGAGGATACTTTAATTAAAGGGCGGTTGGATATTTTAGCGGTAAATCAGCCGGATGCAGAGCTCGCGGCTGCACAGTTTTGGATTTTGGTAGTGGAGGCGAAAAATAGTGCGATCGCACCTTTGACTGGTTTACCGCAACTCCTGACTTATACTTATAAAAGTTTGCAGCAGCAATCGTCTGTTTGGGGATTGACCACGAATGGCGAAAGTTATCGGTTTGTGCGGGTGACGCGGGGAAATCCTTGTACTTATCAGATTTTACCGGAATTGAATTTGATTGACCCAGAGCGATCGCTCTTGTTAGCGCAAGTGTTGAAAGCTATTTGCAAGTTGCAGAATGTGCAGTTGCAGTTGGCTTAACAAGGGCGATCGCATCCGATGTTATGGTGACGGTGGAGTCGTGTGCTCGATCGGTGGAACCTTTTGTGCAGGAGTTGGCGGTTGTTCAGTCCGCAAAAGTTCGATCGCAGTTGGTGTTAAAGGAATCGTCACTAGGAGGATGGGTAGAAAAAATTTCTCTAACAACCATTTGATATCTGACTTAGACAGCTTCTTCAAAAAGTTCCGTCTATTATTCGGTTTTTCTGGTTTCATTTTTTTTAATCTCTATCTATCTATCTATGTACATTTCCTACGATATCTGGATTTTTTGTGTTCGCGGGCGATCATCAATTTAGCCTCCCAAATTAGTTGTTAAGTAAAAATTTGAAGAGATTGTGAGTTGCGATAGAATGATTTGTGAAAGAGTTTGTGAGAAAAAAGTCACAAATCATTTTTGGCTTAGAAATTTGTGAAAATTAACTAGGGATTGAATGAACAGCTATCCTAAAGCTCTAAGTTATGCTAATTTAAGAGAAATTAGGCAGGTTTGAGGCAGAGGTGGAATGGAGAAGATGACAAAACAGGAGTTTGAGGCTATCTATACAGACAAGCTTACAAAAAAACAGCGTCTAGTGCTAAGGGAGTTCTTGCAAGATAAGCCAGACCAACAAATCGCTAACTCTCTCACCCCAAAAGTAACGAGGTCGTGTGTCAGCGATCATATTTCAAATATTTGCCAGTCATTTAATATCACAAATGAGCCGGGTGGAGGATATACGCAACGTGAAGAGTTGATTCTATTATTTGTCACATATAAACCTGACTTAGTTTGCCCAGAGTTATTAAAGGAATTCGGGGAAAGAACCCCTGCTCCAAAAGCATTAGAATTGCCAGAAGGGCCAGTGCGATTAAATTCTGAGTTTTATATAGAGCGTTCTAGAATGGAATCTGACTGTTATAAACAGGTTTTAGAGCGGGGGTCAATGATTCGCATTAAAGCTCCCAACTTGATGGGGAAAAGTTCTTTGTTGATTCGCATTATGGAACGCGCAAAAAGCAATAATTATCAGTTAGTGCGTTTAGATTTTAGAGAGGCTGAAAAAGAAATTTTTAGTGATATAAATAAATTCATTAAATGGTTTGGCTTGAATATCAGCCGAGAGCTAAAACTAGAATCTAATATCGATAAATATTTGCAGGCGGGTGGAGGCATTCTTGTGAATTGCAAAAAATACTTTCAATATGAAGTTTTAGAAGCTATAGATAGTCCTTTAGTATTAGCTTTAGAAGAAATAGACTGTATTTTTGCTTATAAGGAAATTTCAGAAGATTTTTTTAGTATGTTACGAAGCTGGTTTGAAGAAACTCGGAAAACGGAAATATGGGAAAACTTGCGAATGGTGCTGCTTTATTCTACAAATGTGTACGTGGAATTACCTTATAATCAATCACCATTTAATGTCGGGTTTGAAGTAGAGTTGACAGAATTTAGCCAGCAAAATATTCTAGATTTAGCCCGCCGCCATCAATTATCTTGGGGAACTGATGAAGTGGCGACATTGATGGCAATGATTGGCGGTTATCCTTATATGGTACGCAAGGCGCTTTATCATTTGAAGGATTCCAATCTATCTTTAGCAGAAGTTTTGCAAAATGCAGCTACAAATGTGGGAATTTACGGCAAGCATTTGCAGAGTCACTGGGCGAATGTGCAAAATTATTCTGAACTAAAAGCTGCTCTTAAACAAGTTGTTTGTGCAGACAGTGCGGTCAAATTAGAACGGATGCTAGAATTTAAGTTATTGAGTACGGGTTTAGTCAAGCAAAATCAGCATGGTATAACTCCTAGCTGTCGGTTATATCGGGATTATTTTGCAGAAAAATTTCGAGATTAGAGTCTGGAGTAAAACCCTATTATGGCGGTTTATCAATATCAAGTTGGTGGCTCTTTAGAGTACGAACATCCTACCTATGTTAAGCGTCAGGCAGACAGCGAACTTTATGACAGTTTGATAGCCGGAGAATTTTGTTATGTGTTGAACTCCCGACAAATGGGCAAATCAAGCTTGCTAGTAAAAACGATGAAACGCTTGCGCGAAAAAGCAGGCTTTAAATGTATGGCGATAGATTTAACAGATATCGGTAGGGAGAGTTCAGACTGCTGGTATTTTGGGATTATTTCTGAGTTAGTTCGGGGTGGCGCACTCTCAAGAAAGGTGGATGTTGACAGTTGGTGGCAGCAACGACAATTGCTGTCGCCATCTCAACGATTGAGTCAGTTTATTGAAGATATTTTACTAACAGAAATTTCGCAAAATATAGTTATTTTTATTGATGAAATTGATTCGATTTTAAAGCTGAGCTGGAAAGATGACTTTTTTCTTTTAATTCGGGCTTCTTATAACAAAAGAGCAATGAATTCTGAATATAAGCGCCTTGCCTTTTGTCTTTTGGGAGTTGCGACGCCAGCAGATTTGATTCGCGATAAAGACCGAACACCTTTTAATATTGGCAAAGCTATTGATTTAACAGGGTTTACTTTTGATGAAGCTCGACCTGCTTTAATCCCTGGCTTAATGCTAGAGCGCTCGGAGGAAATATCAGAGAAGATATTAGCTGAGGTTTTTAATTGGACAAACGGACAACCTTTTTTGATGCAAAGACTCTGCCGACTGATGGTCTATCACTCGGCCCGTGGGAGTTCTGATGTGGAAGATTTAGTGCAAAAGTACGTCATTGATAATTGGGAAGCGAATGACGAACTAGAACATTTAAAGACAATTAGAGATCGCTTGCTGCTTGACTATCAAGACCGCACGGCGCTACTGCTCGGTATTTATCAGCAAATACTGACGGATGCGGAGCAGAAAATCCCTGCTGATAATAGTCTCGATCAAAGAAGGTTACAACTCTCAGGATTGGTCGTCAAACGCAACGGATATCTACAAGTTTATAACCCCATATACGCCGCAATATTTAACCTCGATTGGGTACAGCAAGAATTAGCAAAACTCCGCCCATACCAGGAAAACTTCGCCGCTTGGATTGCCTCAAATCGTCAAGATACTTCCCGACTGTTGCGCGGCAAAGCGTTGGATGATGCGTTGCAGTGGAAAGTGGGGAAACGTTTAAGCGATGAGGATAATGATTTTTTAGATGCCAGTCAAGCTGATGAACGGCAAGAACTGAAGAAAAGTAATGAATCATTAAGAGAATTCCGTAAACAATTCAGGGAAGTTTTCAAAATCGAAGAAGCTGGACGCAATGCCTTAGAGCTTTTTCAGTCGGATGGAAAGCAAATAGAAGCCTTGCGGGTAGCTATCAAAGCAGGAGAAGATTTAAAGAAGTGGATACCAGATAATCCGCCGCTTTCCGAATATCCCGTTACCAATCCTCTGTTAGTTTTGCAGAATATTCTTGCTAAAATCCGCGAAGAGTACCAGTTTGTCGGACATAAGGGCTCGGTAAAGAGTGTCTATTTTAGCCCGACTGGAAATGCGATCGCTACTGCCTCCTATGACGGCACCGCCAAATTGTGGGACTTGCAGGGCAACTGCTTGGTAACATTCAGCGGACATAATAAATCGGTAACAAGTATCAGTTTTAGCCCGACTGGAGATGCGATAGCTACTGCCTCCTATGACGGCACCGCCAAATTGTGGGACTTGCAGGGCAACTGCTTGGTAACATTCACCGGACATAATAACTGGGTAACAAGTGTCAGTTTTAGCCCGACTAGAAATGCGATCGTCACTGCCTCATCTGACGGCGCGAAATTGTGGGACTTGCAGGGTAACTGCTTGGTAAGATTCACCGGACATAATAAGTCGGTATGGAGTGTCAGTTTTAGCCCGACAGGGGATGCGATCGCCACTGCCTCAGATGACAACACCGCGAAATTGTGGGACTTGCAGGGTAACTGCTTGGTAACATTCACCGGACATAATAACTCGGTAAGAAGTGTCTGTTTTAGCCCGACAAGTGATGCGATCGCTACTGCCTCAAATGACGGCACAGCCAAATTGTGGGACTTGCAGGGCAACTGCTGGGTAACATTCACCGGACATAATTATTCGGTAAGAAGTGTCTGTTTTAGCCCGACAGGGGATGCGATCGCTACTGCCTCATCTGACAAAACTGCCAAATTGTGGGACTTGCAGGGCAACTGCTTGGTAACATTCACCGGACATAATCACCCGGTAAATAGTGTCAGTTTTAGCCCGACAAGAGATGCGATCGGTACTGCCTCAGATGACAAAACTGCCAAATTGTGGGACTTGCAGGGCAACTGCTTGGTAACATTCACCGGACATCATGACTGGGTAAATAGTGTCAGTTTTAGCCCCACAGGAGATGCGATCGCCACTGCCTCAGATGACAACACCGCCAAATTGTGGGACTTGGAGGGCAACTGCTTGGTAACATTCACCGGACATAATAACTCGGTATGGAGTGTCAGTTTTAGCCCCACAGGGGATACGATCGCTACTGCCTCACATGACGGCACCGCCAAATTGTGGGACTTGCATGGGAATTTACTTGCAGACTTTAGCGGCTATAAAGGCAATTTGCTCAAAGGTGAGGCTGATTTTGTGGAGTTAACCAGTCCGATTTATAGTATTTGTTTTAGTCGGGACGGGAAGTCTTTAATAACTGGTTCGCAGGATGGAAAGGTGCGGTTTTGGCCGGTGGAAAGTTTGGATGAGTTGTTGACGAGGGGGAGGGAATGGCTTGGTGAGAAAATTTAACCGCTGATCCACGCGAATGATTGGTATTTAGCAACGATTTTACGATTCTTTTTCACTTGTTCAAACTGCTATTAGCTTTACCAACTCTAGACACCAGAATTATTGAATAATTCTGGTATCTAGCAGACTACAAGCCGGAAATTTAAAAATCAAGATTTATTAAGATTTTACAAAAAAGCGATGACAAATCACAAATCATGTATCTAAAATAAGAGACAATTTGACCCGGAAACTGAAGGTAAGAAAATGTCTGAACTTAGACAAAATCTAATTACCAGAGATTGGGTAATCATCGCCACCGAACGGGCGACAAGACCGGATCAATTCGCTAACAAAAAAAACTGGGCTGCCGTACTGCCACCGCACCGTGCCGATTGCCCGTTTTGCGTGGGAAATGAAGAAGACGGAACCTTAGAAACTTGCCGTTTGGGCGATCGCGCTGACTGGAAAGTAAGGGCAATTTATAACAAATATCCCGCCCTCTCCCCGACAGAAAAATGGATGAGGATATCATCGGGAATTCACCGCACGATGGCGGGAATCGGCGTTCACGAAGTAATTGTCGAACACCCGCGACACGATTTAACAACAGCTTTGTTGAGTGTTGAAGAAGTTGCAAACATACTTTTAGTATACCGCCAGCGCTATGTAGAAATTAGAAAAAATCCCCACATTGAAACAATTATTATCTTCAAAAATCACGGGGAAACTGCCGGAACTTCTATCGAACACCCCCACTCGCAGATAGCAGCGACGCCCGTTGTACCAAGCCAATTTCGCAGCCGCATCGACGAAGCTATTAGATATTTTGATGACACGGGAGAATGTCTGTTTTGCCGGACTTTGGAAGATGAATTAGCGGCGAGAGAAAGAGTGATTTGTGAGAGTGAACATTTTGTGGCTTTTATCCCTTACGCTGCACTTTCACCGTTTCACACTTGGATTTTTCCGCGTCGGCATTCCTCTTCCTTTGATGAAATTACTGATGGGGAAATTACGGCTCTTGCTGATACTTTGAAAACTGTACTAGCTAAGCTTTATTACGGATTGAACAATCCTGATTACAACTATAATATTCGCTCGGCACCGATCGCCGAAGGGGGAACAAAATACTTTCACTGGTACATCGCCATTATTCCCAGAGTCACCAAGCAAGCTGGGTTTGAGTTGGGCAGCGGGATGTTTATCAATACTGCTTTGCCCGAAGAAAGTGCGGCGTTTTTGCGATCGATCGAAATTCCTAGCGACAGTAATTTTCCCCACATCTAAAGTATTCTAGATCACAATAGGTCAAATTTATTTCAAATTGGGGTGAAAATGCACGCAGCTACTCCCAGTTGCGAGTCTGCATTGGGGGAGGAAACTGATATTATTGGAGATTTGATATTTGAGATTAAAGAAGTAGGAATAACGCATGATCTAAGGGTTTAGATCATCGACCTAAAGTTGGATTCTTTTTTTAAACTGGTATAACTTACGCTCTAAATTTATGAACGTACAAATACTTATGGATGTTACCAACCTCACAATAAACTTTCGACATACTGCCAGCCGTCGTCGCTAAAAGTAGCTCTCAACATATCTCTAATTTTGGCATCGATCGATAAGAGTCCCTCGCCAGAGTCACCATTTTCGCCGATTTCACAACTCTCATCAGACAAATGTTCTTGAATGTTGGCCAGAGTATCGGCGAAATTAGCCAGAAAATAATGTTCGTGCACCCACGCTGTCGGATCTGGTATTGCTGCACTCCCAAAAGCTCGATCGACTAAATCTTTTTTGGCAACATCGTCAGTCTGGTTTTTCATGTTGAGTTCGATTTAGGTAGAACTGGTAACTTATCCATTTTAAGCTTAATTGTCCACAGGATCGCGATCCTGATCGACCACAGCAGTGACAAATTTGTGTAGTTTGTGCGATCGCGATCCTAATTTTTTGGTCCCTCGCGTGTTATCATTTTACATCACACTCCCTGACAATAATTTTCACATCGGGTAAAATACACTTGGGCATCATTCCGTGAACTCCTTTTTGAGGATTGTTGACAGCCTGCGTAATCCGAAAATTTACCGCTATGGAACACAAAACATAAGCATCTTCCTCTTGGAAACCTGCAAACTTTTGCAGCCAATAAACCGTCTGTTTTACCGCCATCTCAAACGCTTCATCTAATGTTCTACCAAATCCCATAATTACAATATGAGTGGGCGTTTCTGCAAACGGAAACATCAAAATAAAATCCTTGCGTAAGATGATTTTAATAGTCCCATTCATCGAAGTTTCTATAGCAGTACCGTCAACTTCACCGTCTCCTTGTGCCGAATGTCCGTCGCCGATGGACAGTAAACCGCCCCGCAGAAAAACAGGTAAAAATAACCGCGTTCCTGCTTGGAGTTCCTGATTGTCCAGATTGCCGCCGTAGCGCTCTGGAGGAATAGAAGAACGGTTGATTTCTGAATTTGCAACGCCGATAATTCCAAAAAAAGGATGCAGGGGAATCCGAATGTCGCTACCTGGGGGAAATTCAGCAGTTTTTTGCTGTAAATCTAGCGGAATAAAACGCAATTTAGGTTCGGGAAAATAATCAGGTAATGCTCCCCATCCGGCGCGAATTGCATTAAATCCTACTGGCAAACTTGGGTAAACATTCTCAATGTGAATTTCTAAAACGTCTCCCGGTTCGGCATTGTTAACATAAATCGGGCCTGTCAGCAAGTGGGGCCCTGGGCCAACTTTGCGGTTGGGAGGCAAATTCTGACAAATATCTAAAAATTCCGGCGTCCGAAATTCCGGCGGCGCTTTGTCAGCAACATAATATCCTGAATAGGTTTCGATGTCGATGCGATCGCCCGAATCCACCCTTAAAGCAGGTTCGATATTCGGAGAGAAACCGCCCAAGTGTACGGTTTTGCAGTTAGCCTTGAGAAGGTGGCGAGTCATGGGATTTTAGATTTTAGATTTTAGATTTTAGATTGAAGTAAGGGTGTTAAGAATGTTATATCGCAAGTCTCCAGCATTTTTGAGCAAAATTTTTTTTAATGAACCGCAGAGGGCGCAGAGGGCGCATAGGGCGCAGAGAAAGAGAATGAAGATATCACAAGATGTGAAAAAATGGTTGAAGTTTGTTCGATGTGAGATATTTTACTAATTTCTTAACTTTTTGATCAACTAGGTAGTTTAAAAATCCCAGTCGAGAATCTCAAATCGATGGCTGTTTTTTCTTCAGACGAATGACTAATAACTTATGACTAATGACTTATGTTGACACCATTGCCCGATCAATTAGAAAATTCTAGAGATTTGCCCCGCAATCCCTGGTTTTTTGCTGTTTTGATGTTGATTGTCCTATTGCTAGGTTTTATGATGCCATCTAACCTCAATGAACCTCAACTTTTAACCGATCCGTTTCTGCAACTTCCAACAGCAAACTCGGTGCGAGTTGTCTGGTTTACCGAGTTTGTCGGTACTCGCAACACTGTTGCTTACGGCGAAAATTTGAGTCAAATTGCGGCTGCAAATACTACCAAGCTAAGCCGCACTCGCGAAGACAAAGATTCGCGCATTTCCGATGAAATCAAACAAAGTATAATTGACAGCCATCCAATTGTGCGCGACATCTGGCGGCACGAAGCAGAAGTCCCCAATTTAAAGCCCGGTGTTCGCATTCCTTATCGAGTCACCAGCGAAAGAGAAGACGGCGCATCTGTCAGCAGCAAGGTTTTCACTCTTTCTCCGACACCAGCAGCAGGAATACCGCTCAAAATTCTCCTCACTTCCGACCATCAATTGATGCCTATGACAGCAGCAAATCTCCAGAAAGTAGCCGAAACAATTGGGAAAGTTGACGCAGTTTTTATGGCAGGGGATTTAATTAATATACCCGATCGCGCTTCTGAATGGTTCGACGAAAATCGCGGCCGCGCCTTCTTTCCCGCTCTGCAAGGTCGCGCCTTTTCCGAACTCGACAAAAACGACATCAAAACCGTTTACAGCGGCGGCGAACTGATCCAAAACGCGCCTCTATTCCCCGCCATTGGCAATCACGAAATCATGGGTCGCTTTGCAACCAACAGCACACTCGGCGACCAATTTAACGATCCTTTTCCCCGCGCCGCTGCCGAGAAAATATACGCTCAACGTGCTGCATCTTTGAATCCCAATAATGACTCTTCAGTGCGCGAAATATGGCTAAAAAACAATACTTTTAATAGCGATACCTATGACGAAATTTTCAATTTACCGGGCGGCCAAAATTACTATGCTGTGACGTTTGGAGACGTGCGGTTAGTGACTTTATACGTTGCGAATATCTGGCGGACTCCGAATTTAGATCCGGGTGCGAGAGGCAGGTATCGCGAACGGGACGCAGATTTTAATCATCCCGAAAAATGGGGATACGGACAGCATATTTTTGAGCCGATTGTCAAGGGCAGCGCTCAATATAATTGGCTACAACAAGAGTTAAAAAGTGCGGAATTCCAGCAGGCAAAATATAAAATTGTGATGTTTCACCACCCGCCGCATTCTCTGGGCGACAATATTGTACCTGCTTATACTGACCCAGTGCAAATAGTCGATCGCGCTCTCGATGGCGAGATTAAAATGGTGCGTTACGAGTATCCGAAACAGCAAGATTATCTGATTCGGGATGTAGTGCCGCTACTAGAAACAGCGGGGGTGCAGTTGGTATTTTACGGACATTCGCACTTGTGGAATCGATTTGTCAGTTCCAGCGGAATGCACTTTTTGGAGACTTCTAATGTGGGTAACAGTTACGGTGCTTTTGCGGGGGAAAAGCGCCGATTTGTGCCGCCGGGATATCGGGAAGATTACAGCGCTATGGGAGACCCGAACGGATTGGAACCTGTGGTGCCGACTGTTGCGCCTTTGTTGGCAGAAGATGGGCGGCCGCTGCCGTATATTGATAGCAACGATATTACGGCTTTTACTATTTTTGATACGGGGGAGGGTACGGTTAGCAGCTACTATTTTGATACGCGGAAACCGGAATCGGAAGTGGTGAAGTTTGATGAGTTTAAGTTAAGAAATTCGTAAATGGATTTAGTAGGGACAGGGCAGTGTTCAAAGGTCTCAACTTAAGACTAAAACCCTATATTTCTCTGGTTTATATCCAAGTCTCGATCCCCCTAAATCCCCCTTAAGAAGCAGGGTGGATTAATTGTGACCGGAGATTATATAATAGAAGGGGCGATCGGGTAAAGGACGATCGCGCTTGACCATCAGTAGCGCTCCTGTATTAGTAATGAACTTATTGGCAGCAATTAAAGCAGTACCCGACCACCGACATCCGAGAGGAATTAGACATCCACGCTAGGCTGATACTCACAATAATTTTATTAGGCAGTTGTGCGGGTTATTGGGGGTATAAACCCTTGGTAGAGTTTACCAAAAACCATCGCTCAACCCTGATAAAAATCTTCAGCCTCCCGCCGGATATTCGCTTTCCGTCCAACTCGACTTTGAGAAACATAATTCAGTCATTAGATTTTGAAGTCATTGCCGTTCTTTTTAATGTAGGGTCACAACAGACTTTACCCCTGGCACGCCTGAGAATTGATGGCAATTGATGGCAAAAGCATTAAAAGTACATCGGTAGGTGGCAATAGCTCGCATGGCACTTTTCGGTAATCAACTTGATAGGGTCTTGCCTTTGCCGGTTAATCGCCCAAACCCTTGATTGCTATCAGGTTGGCTGTGGCTTGAGAAGCTCCAGTCGTGACCGGTTAAGAAAGTGGAGCGAATGTCTATGAGCCAATCTACGCAATTCAACAGAGAATGGCTGTTAAAGCCATGTTAAATTAGTGGGATTTGTCGGCAGAAAGAGCAGCCTGAACATCTTGATAAACAGAGCGTAAATGCTGGAGTAACTCTTGTTGGGACAACTCATGAATCTGAAGCTCTCTGATCAAGAACGCCAGCCTTTGTAAAGCACCATTGTGAATTTCTGCCTCAAGCAGCTCTATTAACTGTTGCTGTGTTAGCAGTTGTTGTTCCAAACAACGCATTCGTCGCCACCAACAAAGTCCATGATAGACAACGCACGCAATTAATCCCGCTGTACTAAACATAATTAGGCTGGACACAAGAGTTATCTTATCCATTAGTCTTCCTCCTTCCCTGCTTCATCAAAAAAAAGGTGAAGTCTAACCAGACTTCACCTGGCTTAAATTAGGAATTTCTAAGTCAGCCTTATTAACTTTTCCGGAGTGCTTCTTCTAGCACTGACTAGGTATTATTCCTAACAATTCCATCAGCGCTTAAAGCCAAAATTGATGGGTTTAACAGTGGCTTCGGAATCAGGCATGGGGTTTTTATACCGCACCGCCGATTTCAGGTTCCCAAAAATTTTTCGCTCTATGTGGCGCGAAGCTACAAATTAGCAATTGCAGCATTTAACGCCAGGAGTTGTTCATCTGTTTTATCCAGCCTGCTTTTTGTCCGGGTTGTCTGGTCGGCGAAGGACAAATAGTCTTTTAAGGCTTGTTGTTGCACGGCTTGCAGTTCGGGTGTAGGTAGAGGTTTACGCAATTCATTGGGAATAGCGTCGTCAAAGAGATGGCTCACCAGTTGAGAGTACAATCTAAGTTCAGAGTTCCTGACGTTATCTAATTCCTGCTTTCCTCTAGCTGTACTGTAGTTGTAAAGTTCTGCTTCCATACCTTTGGTTTGAATATCGATGGTGCCAGAACGCCAGAAGTTATAAGCTCCTAGTTTCGCTTTGTCTGTGCGATATCCAATCACATGATTTGGAGCATCGCCAACGAGTAGCAAAGCGCCCAACAAATCTAAGATCAGTTCATCTGTCGTATGAAGAATGTAAGGGCGACCTGACGCATTTGGTTGGCGCAGGATTTGGGCAATATCCAAGCGCGTCTTTAAATGTGAAAATGCCCGTTGGGTACGCCATCTATTATCTCCACTAGCGAGGGTAAGTAACAAGGGAATAACATCTACGCTAGAGCAAAGTTGTGTCCGTTCTGTTCCGGGGGTGGAAACCCACTGTTTAGTTGGGTCTTTGATGTAAAGAGGAACGTTAATTGATTCTTCATAAACACCCGCACTTTTACCGCGCAACCCGTGAGAACCGCCATACTCGCCGTGGTCTGAGGTAAACACGACGATCGTATTTTGGGCAAATGGGGATTTTTCTAACATATCAAGTGCTTTCCCGATTTCAGCGTCCACAAATTGTTGGAATAGTAGGTATGAATCCAACAGTTTCAGCCAGGGTTCTCCGAATTTTGGCGGTAAGTAGCCAGCCCCTAAGTTTGTTGCTCGGCGGAATGCTTCTTGCAAGCGGGGCTTTTTCGCTAACCCGATGGGGTTTTCAAAGTTGGGAATTCTATCTTTGAAGACACTTGGCGGGTTGCTTTCTGCGGGTATTTCCTTCGTCCCTTGGGGGTACCAAGAAATGTCATGGGGGTTGATTAAGCTGATGGTCGTACACCAAGGAGTATTTTTGGCATTGTTGGAATTGAGCCACTCGGCGAACTGTGCGGTGGCTTGAATCCCTTGAGGAGGCGTACCGCCTTTGACAATATAAGGGTCTACTTCTAAACCTTCTCCGGGATTACCATTGGGGGAAGGATAAGTTCCTCCACTAAATCCGTAGGGTTCCAGGGAATTTCCGGTGGATAAATGCCATTTACCGAACCACCACGTACTGTAACCAAAGTTGTCTCGCAACAGTTTTCCCCAGGTAGGAAAGCCAGGATTAAGACTTGGCGCTGGCGCTGGAAAGAGTATGCTACTACTCTCATCACCCTCATTCAAATGCGTATCCATCACAAATGTTTGGTGGGAGTATAAACCTGTCACCAATGTGCCGCGAGCCGCCGTGCAGGCTGTTGCTGCTGTATAGTACCGCGTGAAGTTGACTGAACTCTTTCGCAATTTCGCGATCGCGGGTAGATATTTGTCGAGAGTGGCTTGTGCTGGAAACCATTGGGGAGTGCGTAGTTGGTCTACGACAATCACAAGGATATTGGGCTTTTTATATCCCGATGTTTGTGCAATTGCCGGAGTGTCTGATTTATTTAGAAGCTGAGATCCAAGTAGCGCCGCTCCTGTCAAACCTGTTGCTGATAGAAATGTTCGTCTTTTCATCTTCTTGATTTAATTTTACAAAACATAAGAATTTTGTCCGGTGAAGTCTAATCAGACTTTACCCAGGCTAGGCATTAGTAATTGCTTGGTCAGCCGTGTTAGCTTTTTAAGAGCGCGTCTTCTAGAATTGTCCAGGTATTATTGCCAACAATGCCATCAGCACTTAAATAGAAATCGGATTGAAATTGTTTCACTCGCGTCGCGGTTGTATTGCCAAAGTTGCCATCTACAGCAATCGTCACTGTCCCTGATTTCCCTTGTCTTTTGGCTTGATTGAGCCGCGCCTGTAGATATTTCACTTCCGAAGGATTGTTGCTAGAGCTTTGGCTCAAGGTGGAGTGCTGCTTCTGGGAATAAGGGACAATGGCGTCGAGGTAACTCCAAGTTGGTGACCCAACTATGCCATCAACTTTTAGGCAGCAATCGGCTTGAAATTTCTTGACGTATTCTTCAGTAATATCGCCGAAGTAGCCATCAACACTAATAGAGCTGTGGTAGAAAAGATTGAGTTGTTCTTGCAGGTATTTAACGTCACTATTGTTGCTACCTTTGCTTAAGGTGTTGTAAGCTTTCATCGTTTTATTTCCTGAAATCGATGTGTGTTTTCTTTGATGATTCCAGTATCGAAAAACTAGGCAGGCAAAAGCATTGGTAGTTTCAGACAAGTTGAGTTGGTATTTTCGGCGATCGGCATTGCAGTTTTCGGTAATGAGCTGATAGGGCCTCGCCTTTCCAGGATTAATTGCTAGCGGCTGTAAGCGTCTCTCGCGGGCGTAAGATCGAATTGTTGCGTCAGGTATAGGTAATGTCCCATAACTCCACCCAAGAACAGCAAGTAGAGATTCTGATTGTTGATGACCATCGCCTGCTTCTCAATGGAACGATTAGTCTGGTTGGCGATCGCTTTCCTAGGGCACAAATCCGCTCTTGCCAAACCGTCCAGGACGCTCTAACCGAAGTGAGAAAGCATTTGCCTGACCTGGCGATTGTGGATTTGTCCCTTCCAGAGATATCAGGAACGGCTGCCAATGTTGAGCAGGGATTGGGGTTGCTCAAGGTCTTGATGCAGGATTATCCCCAGCTAAACCTGATGGTGCAAAGCAGTAACGTCAAGGCATTGGTTCGCATCATACCGGAAATTGACAATCATCAGGGAGGATTTACGATCGCAGACAAAAGCGTGCCTATAGATACCTTCCTGACCCGGATGGAGTGGGCTATGCAAGGGTTAACCCATACCAAAGACCTGCAAACCGACTTGGAAGTGAAACCCGAATGGTTGGAGGTAATGCGACTCGCTTTTGAGGAGGGACTTCAGGATAAAGCGATCGCCCAAACTATGCACAAGTCCGAACGGATGATTCGCCACTATTGGTCTAAGATTCAGGATGCACTCTCAATCTACCCGGAAGAGGGTAAAAATATGCGGGCACAAACCCAAATTCGTGCCCGTAAAATAGGATTAATTGATTAAACGAGCAATGTCTACGGTTAATGAGCCATACAATATTTTAATTTTAAAGCGCCGAGTCGTGCTAGCAATGTTGAGTTTGGCGACGGTTGGCGCAACTATTGCTACATTTCTGCACCGACTGCAACCGCACCCTCGTACCATTTATCTAATTACACCTCCGTTGTTGGCGGTCGCCTGCCTGATTTTACTGATTCGTCTCTACAAAAAACCAGAGAGCTTGCAACAAGTGATAAATCTGGCTTTATTGGCAGGGGTAATGTTTGTAGTGGCGCCCAGTTGGTTATACACCCTACAAGCGATCGTCACATCGGGCACCACCCTCGTAGATAGTTTGCCCCCTGTAACACCCGCGTTGTTCGTGTTGACAATGGTGATGCTGATCGCCCTGCGTCGCCGCCAGCAATTGGTGATTGCAACTGTGATCGCTTGGATGGCGATCGCTGCCCCAATTCTCACCTATTTGCTGCTGCACCCGTCAGAACTTCACACTTCGCGAGGCTTAGATTTATTCATCTCCCTCGGCCCAACCATGGGGATACAAATTCTCCTGATTTTGTTTTATAACCGCGTCCAAGATATCGTCCAGGGCTTATATACCGAGCGTCTCCAATACTATGCTCAAATTGTCGAGCGACAGGCGATTCGTCAGCAGGCAATGGAACAAGCCTTCACGCAAATCCACAATGGCCCTTTGCAAACCTTAGCTCTCCTCCTGCGGGATATGCAGCAAGAACAGATGCCATCTCAACAATTGTTCCAACGCTTGCATAGCCTGAATGCAGAGATCCGGGCAGTGGGGCGCAGTCTCACCGATGAAGCGGATTCAGAGCAACACTCCGCAGCCGTTTTAACCAGCTTAGAACCCCCTAATTCCGAACAAACTCTCCGTCTGGGGGAAGGCACTTGTATCGATCTCAACCGCCCCCTGCATAATTTATTGTATGAAGTTTATGCCATTACTTTGAAGCGCAATTTGCCTTATTTCCAGACCATTCAAGTCAAAGTGCGGAATTTCGCCCCCATCGAGCAAACTAACCCCACCCTGGAGATAAAGCGGGATTTGTGTTTGTGGTTAGAGGAAGCTTTATGTAATGTGGGGAAACACGCTCTTGGAACAACTCGAATTGTCGTGACGGGAGAACATCACCAGGGGCAATATGTTCTCAAGGTGCAAGACAATGGCCCTGGACTTAAACCCGAACAAGAACAACAGGGAACAAAGCACTCTCAAATTTTGGCTCAACGATTGGGGGGACAGTTTCGACGAGAATCTTTGCCCAAGGGAGGGGTGATTTGCGAACTTTCTTGGTTAGTGAAGTCATAGCTATTGTTGAATTGGATTGGGTTTTACTTCTGGCCCAAGTTAAGGCAGACTGTCCTGTTCTTAACAATGGTGCAAGATGTAAGATTAAACCTTCTCTTTCGCAGGTGGAACCAAACCAGTTTTATTCAAACCCGCATCAATCTGCCTGAGCAATTTAAAATCGTCTTCGGGTAAGGAATTAACAGGCGAGTGTTTTTCCAGAAACGAGAATGCTTGCCTAAATTCACGCGGCCGGGAGTCGATCGCACTATCGAAGTGACAAGGTACAATTTTTTCAAAGTCCCAACTCGCGACTGTATCCACCCAATCGAGAGTTTCCCTCGGGGCGCGGTTGAGAATCAATGTCTGCAAAATCGGCGCTACAAACAACCGCCCCCCTCCCCGCAAAGCCTCAAACGATCGCACCCAATCTGTTTTCCACTTGAACGGATACAACCCGAAATAAGCTTTCCTAGAGCGTTCTGGCGCTTGGCGCGCGTTGGCTAACACCTCCGGCCACGGCGGCACTTCCAGCACGCTGGGGCTAAAATACATGGCAAATAAGGCGATTCTCTGCCACCCTTTGCGCCGATTTTCGTGGGTATCTGCCACAATGTCCGAGGCGCTGTCTTTGGCGTGAAACAGCAGCGGGTACGAGTCGAGTTGGACGATCGCGGGCGGATTTTCGGGAATCGAAACGACGGAATCTGTTAACATCAGCGTGCGCGATCGCCTGTGAAATAACGCAACTTCAGCAAATTTGCCCAAACCGAGGTTGAGGGGGCCGAGAATTGCCCAGTCAAATTGATCGGCTAACGGCGTATTGCTGCTGTCAAACGGCAGTATAGAGGTGCGTTTCGCCGGCAAACCCAGCCAACTCAGCGGCAAATTCACGGGGAAACTCCATTGCTGCGGGGCGACAAACACCTGCGCTTCGGGAAAACACCTCGCAAAGGGGCCGACAAAAACTTTGTGCTCGATGCCGGAAACCGTTGTCAGCAGGATGTACTTCACCTCGCCGTGCTCTGCTACTAACTCTTTTACCAAGCGGATGCACTCAGGAGTCGGTGCAACGGGGGCGTAGACGAGAAGGCCTTCGGGTTCTAGTTTAATTACTGTCATCCGAATCGGGACAACAACGTAGAAAATGCCTTGTAGTTGGTCAAAAGTCCAGATTGTATCTTTAACTATTTCCTTGCGGATGGTGCGCCGCTTGCTGTAGGGATAGAGGGGGACGACTGGCCAAAAGGCCCAAGAATAGTCCCTAGAATCAATCTGTGCTGATGTTGGTATGCCTTCGCCCTCTGCCACTCCGCGACTCCTTGCCGATTTTTTTGTACGTGCGTGCGATCAAACTATTTTTATCTTATTTCACTCGTGTTGCGCGGATTCGAGGAGTTGAAAAGGGGTTATGGGCGATTCCCTACGCGATAGCTGCGCTTCACGGGCTTTTGGAACACTCAAGAAAGAATTACGCCTGGGTGCGAGAACTATTAAACCAATTGTTCAGGATCGATGCCTAGTTCCCGCAACCGCGCCGCTAGTCTTTCCTCTCGCTGTTGAGATTCTGTCAGTTGCTGTTGAGATGCTATGAGTTGCTGTTGAGATTCTATCAGTTGCCGTTCCGCCGCCGTTGCTCTTTCACTCGGACTCAAAATCAACCCTCCTTGGGCCGTAAACCACCGCAACCACAACCGATTCATACTCTTATAACTGCCTTGCCACCAACCTAAACTCAACTGCAACTCAGGAATAAATAACCGCCCATCAATTAATTCTGCAGGTTCATAGTGGCCTCCTACAAGATGAAAAGCTTGCAATTCATCCGTGTAGCGACTGAACACAAAATAGTAAGGAATCCGCAAAATTTGTTCATAAACTTGCCACTTAGTCGGCGGTTCCCCAGCTTGCTGAACAGTCCGCCCTAAATCTTCATCTTCAGTTCCCGGCGATAGCAATTCCACCACCACAAAAGGATTTACCCGTTCTTGCCAAACTACATAACTCAAACGCATATCGCGCCCTTGATAAAGCCTTGGCACACCCACCGCAGCAAACCAATCCGGGCGTTTATGCCAGCGCGGTTGTGTTGCATCGTAATACAAATTTAGGTCACTCGCTGTAAAGACTTGTTCCGCATCCCATCCCGGCGGCAAAAACGTGAATTCCAATAGTTGCGGCTGATCTAAATGAAATGTATCTGGCAAACCGGGCTCCTTTGGGTCTTCGCTAGGTAAATCATACATTGTTGGCAAACTCTGCCGGGGGTCTAAAGGCGGTTCAGCTTGAGCAGGCGGGTAAGTCGGGAATGTCATAATGAATTCTGAGGTTGCTTATCCTGATATGATTATAGCCTTGTGAGAATGTCTGGCATTTCCAAAGAATTCCCATTAACTCTCAATCTCAAATCTCAAATCAAAACTCCTAAATCGATATGACTCAAAACTACCGCATCACTCTTTTACCAGGAGACGGCATCGGCCCTGAAATTATCGCTGTGGCGGTAGATGTCCTGAAACTTGTCGGTCAACAATTGGACATCGGCTTTGAATTTCAAGAAGCTTTAATGGGCGGTGCTGCTATTGACGCAACAGGCAATCCGCTGCCCGAAGAAACACTGGAAAAATGCCGCAAGTGCGATGCAGTATTGTTAGCAGCAATTGGCGGTTACAAGTGGGATAATTTGCCCCGCGAACAGCGCCCGGAAACGGGATTATTAGGACTGCGCGCTGGATTGGGATTGTTTGCAAATTTGCGTCCGGCGACTATTTTACCGCAGTTGGTTGATGCTTCTAGTTTGAAACGGGAAGTTGTCGAAGGCGTGGATATTATGGTCATCCGCGAACTCACAGGCGGCATTTATTTCGGCAAACCGAAAGGTATTTTTGAGACGGAAACAGGCGAAAAACGCGGTGTCAATACGATGGCTTACACCGAGTCGGAAATTGACAGAATCGGGCGAGTCGCTTTTGAGACGGCTAGGAAGCGCGGGAAAAGGCTGTGTTCCGTGGATAAAGCGAATGTTTTGGATGTTTCGCAACTGTGGCGCGATCGTATTATTGCGCTTTCTTCAGAATACCCTGATGTCGAACTTTCTCACCTCTACGTTGACAATGCAGCCATGCAGTTAATTCGCTGGCCGAAACAGTTCGATACAATTGTCACCGGCAATTTATTCGGCGACATTCTTTCCGATGCGGCGGCGATGCTAACTGGTAGTATTGGGATGCTGCCTTCTGCTAGTTTGGGAGCAAGCGGGCCGGGGGTTTTTGAACCCGTGCACGGTTCCGCACCGGACATCGCTGGACAAGATAAAGCCAATCCCATCGCCCAAGTTTTGAGTGCGGCAATGATGCTGCGCTACGCCTTAAATCAGCCGGAAGCTGCTAATAAAATCGAGCAAGCAGTTGTAGAAGTTTTGGATCGAGGTTATCGCACTGGTGATATCATGTCAGAAGGCATGAAACTCGTCGGCTGTCGGGCGATGGGCGATGCTTTAATTGAAGTTTTGCAAGGTTGATTTATTTACCTTTACTCGTTCCCAGGCTCTGCCTGGTAACGCATTTCAGGAGGCTCTGCCTCCATTAAAACAAGCCAAATGAGACATAAATAAACGAGGCTCTGCCTCCGGGTATTAATTACCAGGCAGAGCCTGGTAACTAGAAAAAAACGAGACAATTAATTCTTACTCGTTCCCAGGCAGAGCCTGGTAACGCATTTGAGGAGGCTCTGCCTCCACTAAAACAAGGCAAACGAGAGAGAATTTTGGAGGCAGAGCCTCCGGGTATTAATTACCAGGCAGAGCCTGGTAACTAGAAATTTTATGATTTAATGTTCCGCTGTCAAAAGATGGAATTGCTCGGTATCAATGCGATTTGCTCGATACAAAACTTCAGCTATTTCCGAAAGCGCTAACACAGAATGTGCGCGATAACCGTTGGCCTGCATCTTATCTTTGACTCCCTGTTCGTGGTCGATTAATACCACGATATCTTCCACATTCAAGCCAGCCGATTTTAACTTAGCCGCGCCTTCCATCACGCTTTTGCCACTAATCAAAATATCATCCACTACGACAATCGTTTCTCCTGGCTGAAAATGCCCCTCAATTAATTTGCCCGCACCGTAAGTTTTCACCTCCTTGCGCGGGAAAATCATCGGGCGTTCCATCCGCAATGCTAAACCGGTTGCTGTGGGTAAAGAACCGTAGGGAATTCCCGCAATGCGATCGAATTTTAAATCCTTGAGAATGTCTGCATAAGCGCTGACAATTTGGTGGAAAATCTGCGGAATTGAGATAATTTTCCGCAAGTCGATGTAATATGGAAATACGGCGCCCGATGCTTGTACGTGGTCGCCAAAAACTACGCAGCCGATGTCATAAAGTTGCAAGATTAAATCGCGGTGAGGTTCCGGTTGCAAAAAGCAAACATCGGGCAGCCACAATTCGCAAGTGGGGCTACCTTCGATCGCCCGCACCCTCTGTTTATTAATACTATCCCGCAATTTCTCAATTTCTTGGCGTGGCTCTTTTCCCGCTAATAAACTTGGGGGGACGGGCAGCAGCAAACCGTCACCATTTGTGCTTAAACCGGCCGCCAGCAGTTGTGCGAGGTCGTTTTGTTCTGTCAGGTCATTTTCTTCGGCGATGTCTCCTTCAACTAAAATTAGGCGTTCAGGAGCTTCTTTGCGGATGCGCGCTAACATATCCGGGATTACTCCTACTTCTAAACCGACTTTTTCGGGAGTTCCCCAAGTTTGAGAAAGTCGGACTAATTGCAAGTAAAAAGGGTTGTTTGGCGTCGGGTATTCTTGCAAAGCAGCCCCTGACGGGTTGGCGGTGGCACATAGTACAAAAACAGTTTTTCCGGCGTATAACAAAAAAGGTGCTACTTGGTCGAATCCGGCATATGGACTTAAAGTAATAGCGTCAACTCGCCAGTCTTGAAATACAATTTTGGCAAAGACTGTGCTGGTATTTAAATCGCAGTGTTTGGCATCTAAAATTACTGGCAGGTGAGGGGGAATAATTGTTAAAATTTCTTGCAGCAATGCCCAACCTGGAATACCGAGAGATTGGTAAAAACCGAGGGTGATTTTGCAGGCACAAATTAAATCGGCTGTTTTGTCGATCGCACTTTTTACCTTTGCAAACAAATCAGTTACAAAAGTTTGAGTCTCTTCCCCAGTCATGGAAACCTGGGGGGGCAAGGTTTCCGGGTCTGGATCGAGGGCTAAATACAGCAAACTTTGATTGGTTTCAACAGCCGCTAACAGTTTATCGAAAAAGTCGGTTCGTTCCGTCATAATTTGTGAGGAAGGTAAGGGGAATTAAAAAAATTGCAGATCAAAGTGGGATTGGTGTTGTGCCGCAAGAAACCGATCCCCGTTGAAATTGAAATTAAGAATCTTTTAAAATTGTAGAATGTAAAGAGCAGGAAATCTGTAACTTTGGGAGCAGTTTCATGGGGAATGATTTTCTGGTTCGCTACACCGGTGATTGCACCTAAGCCGCAGCAAGTCAATTAGTTGTGGTAAACTAACCCGTGTCCGGGCGGGGATTTGAGCGGCATTCCCTGGGGAAGGCGAGTTTAGCAAATACGGATTTGCCAGGAACAGATTTGAGAGAAGCAAATTTTAGGGAAGCTAATTTATCGGGGGCAAATTTGAGCGGGGCTTGTTTGTGGCAAGCTAATTTACAAGGCGCTAATTTGACTCAAGTTAATTTAATCCAGAGCCCGTTTGAGGGGGTTAATCTAAAAAATACTACCGTTGCAGGTGTTATTTGGGTTGACGGTAGTATTAAATAGAAGCAGAAGTTAAAGCTATGCCCGCCTTATTATATGGATAGTAATAAATGATCGGTACGATCGACTTTAGGATTTGGGACGAGTTGCTGCAACGCTACGTTGACGATTTCGGCCGGGTCAATTATCGGGGCTGGAAAGCTGAGGGGGCAGATGTTTTGAGGGCGTGGCTGGAAAGTTTGGCGGATTTGGATTTGGCGGAATGTACTGATGCGGATGCGCGGCTGGCGTTGTGGCTGAATGCGTACAATGCGATCGCAATTTCTCAAGTTCTGGAAGTATATCCGATCGCGTCGATCCGTCCCAAAGTTTTGGGAATTCCCAACTGGCTGAGTTTTTTGGATTTTTTCACCCGTTCAAATGTGATTATTGGCGGCAAAAAGTACAGTCTCAATCAAATCGAACACGCAATTTTGCGGGCGGAATTTGCGGAACCGCGCATCCATTTTGCATTAGTTTGCGCTTCTGTCGGGTGCCCGCTGCTGCGCCGGGGGGCTTATTTCCCGGAGTCGGTACGGACTCAACTAGAAGCGGATGCCAGCCGTTTTATTCACAATCCTGATAAGGTGCGATATGATGCCCAGAAAAAGACGCTTTATTTGAGCAAGATTTTTAAGTGGTACGGGGAGGATTTTGTAAAAGTGGCGGGTTCGGTGGCTGAGTATGTGGGCGGTTATTTGGGGCCGGAGGCGGCTGTGGGTGATGGATGGGCGATCGTTTTTTTGCCTTACGACTGGAATTTGAATCGGGTTGATGGATGAAATTTGCGCCTAGGGGTAGGTGTTTTTTTGAGGCGGTAATTTTTTTCGGCTGTATCAGTTGCGTAGTATGGGTTTAAGGCTCTTTATGAAAAATCCGACGCAAATGCTGTATTGCTTGCTGTGAAAGGTTTTGATGTTTGTTGAAAATTTGGCGTCTTGACAGGTCGGTATTGAGATGGTAGTTTTAATATGTACAGACGCAAACGAACCTTGAAAACTAAATACAGTAATAGTTTCAGAAACCAACTGTTGCAATCAACCTAAATCCCTATCAGGGATTGAAACAAGAATTAAACCAAAAACCAAGAAAATATTTAAGAAGTTGCAATCAACCTAAATCCCTATCAGGGATTGAAACATCTCAACAGCTTTGTCATCAATCCGATCTTGTACCGTTGCAATCAACCTAAATCCCTATCAGGGATTGAAACTGGATTTCTTCGCTAGAAAAATTCTCTGCCATTCTGTTGCAATCAACCTAAATCCCTATCAGGGATTGAAACACGCGGAGGAATCCGCAAGCATTAGCTTTCGTTGTGTTGCAATCAACCTAAATCCCTATCAGGGATTGAAACATCTTTGAGGTCTTCAAATAAGATTTTTTGACCTAAAAGTTGCAATCAACCTAAATCCCTATCAGGGATTGAAACGCGGATTGGGAGTTATTGTGAAGTCAATTTATGAGTTGCAATCAACCTAAATCCCTATCAGGGATTGAAACTTTATCCGTAAAATTAGAGCTGGCAATGATGGTGAGTTGCAATCAACCTAAATCCCTATCAGGGATTGAAACTCCTTTTGATTTCTGTGAACCAGAGAATTTAAAAGTTGCAATCAACCTAAATCCCTATCAGGGATTGAAACTCATCAACCATCCCCCCAGGATTTCTAGCCTGTGCAGTTGCAATCAACCTAAATCCCTATCAGGGATTGAAACGCGTCAACGTAGCTGAACCCGTTGAAATCATCGCCAGGTTGCAATCAACCTAAATCCCTATCAGGGATTGAAACTTTCGCACCCGTCCAAGTACGATTTACCATTTCGGTTGCAATCAACCTAAATCCCTATCAGGGATTGAAACAAGCGTTGCTACAACACTCCGAAAATCCTGATCGTTGCAATCAACCTAAATCCCTATCAGGGATTGAAACACCAGGCAGCCGGCTTTTTTCAAGCTGCGACCAAATGGTTGCAATCAACCTAAATCCCTATCAGGGATTGAAACCTAACCAAGCACACCGGGCGATCGCAATGTAGATCGTTGCAATCAACCTAAATCCCTATCAGGGATTGAAACAGCAAACTTAGGGAGGGAGTTAGCAAAAGAACTAGCGTTGCAATCAACCTAAATCCCTATCAGGGATTGAAACGGCGGATTCCACACTCCAAAATTATAATTACCTCGTTGCAATCAACCTAAATCCCTATCAGGGATTGAAACAACTACTTCGCAACTGCTTCGGGTAAGCCCGGCCACAATCAAACTAAACCCCTATTAGGGATTGAAACGCTAACGGTGTTTCGTCGAAGGTTTCAGGTTCGGCCGCAATCAAACTAAACTCCTATTAGGGATTGAAACGCGCTGCAAAGTTGACATCCACCCAAATCCGAATGCCACAATCAAACTAAACCCCTATTAGGGATTGAAACTAAGTCGTTGCAGGACTGGGATCTTTGACACAAGTTGGAGCGCCGCAATCAAACTAAACCCCTATTAGGGATTGAAACATTCCACTCCCTGATGCTTTTAGGGGTGATTTTGGCCACAATCAAACTAAACCCCTATTAGGGATTGAAACTTTTATCATAGATATTCTCACCTTATCAGGGATATTGTCACAATCAAACTAAACCCCTATTAGGGATTGAAACATATCCTTGAGGAACAATTGCGGATTATCAAATTTCTCTGATCGCAATCAAACTAAACCCCTATTAGGGATTGAAACGAAGAAATAAAAATTATTATTAAATGATAAAAATATTGGAGTAATTAAGGTACTCATCAAAAGTTAATTTTTTAGATTCAGCTTGTACCATAAAATTACCTTCCTTAATTTATTCATCCCTTGCTGCAGAGAGTTTGTTTGTATAGAAACGGTTTCAACCGCCGAAGGATCTCAATCAAATCTGCTGTGCAAGTTCAGCAGGTGTCCCAGCCTCCACCGACAATCAACCCACAAGTGACATATTAAAAACTATCACAGTTCAAATCCTCTGGAATATAAACAATGATTTCAGATAAATTTCGGCGCGAGTTGCGAGAACAAGCCAAACTCTGGCAAGCAGAAGGACTCATCGACCCTTCATTCTACCAACAACTTTCGGAACGCTACCAATTCAACACACTCGAAACCGCCTCCCGCAACCGATTCCTCAGTATTCTGATGAGTCTCGGCGGCATTCTCCTCGGTATAGGAGTCATCACCTTTGTAGCGGCAAACTGGCAAGTTTGGTCGCGAGAAGTGAGAGTTGCGCTGCTGCTAAGTCTTTTCGTAGCAGTCAATGCGGCGGGTTTCTATCTGTGGCGAATTCCCCCATCCCGAAGCCAAAACTCCAATCTCAATTTGCCCCTAACAATAGGGCGAAACAAACTCCTAGGTGAAGGATTGTTGCTGTTAGGATCTCTGATTCTAGGAGCAAATATGGCTTTGATGGCACAAATGTTTCACATTGGCGGTTCTTCCTACGGACTTTATCTCACTTGGGGAATCGGCGTGCTCGGAATGGCTTACAGTTTGCGGTTGACTTCCTTGGGCGTTTTGTCCGCACTTTTAGTCGGTTTAGGCTATTGGATTGCCGTGTTAGATTGGTCTTCCAAAGTCGAGTTTTCTTGGCTGGAAGTTTTGGTGCGGCAAATGCCGATCGCAGCCAGTATAATGTTTGTGCCGCTGGCTTATTGGTGTCGATCGCGTGCTATTTTTGCCATAAGTGCGATCGCGATAATTTTCTCCCTACAAGTTTCTATCGTCCAAGGCTTAAATCTAACCTGGGGTACAGCAATTTTTTGCGCCCTACCGCCCGCTTTGCTGTGGGGATACGACGATGCAATCTGGCAGAAGGTACGCAGCAGGCTGTTTCAACCTACCGCCCGCAGTTTAGCACTGCTGTTTCTCGCCAGTTTGTTTTATTTTCTTTCTTTCCACTGGTTGTGGCAAGATTCGCCGAATCCTGCGTCAACTGAGCCCGATTGGGTTTTGCTGGCAAATGTGGCGGTTTTGGGCGGTTTCACGGTGTTTGAATGGCTGCGCTTGGGACGTTTGGAACTGCGGCGACCAAAACAAAAAGCAGTGGATTTGACTACAAGTGCGATCGGCATTTTCATCCTCGCCAGCGCCTTTATACCGCTTTTTCACCTCAGTTTTACTCCCATTCCTCAATTAGCGACTTTTCTGTTTAATGTTTTATCTTTTCTGCTCGCTGTCGGCTTAATCCGAGAAGGTTTAGCATTAGGAAACCGCAAGACTTTTTGGGGAGGCATGGTATTAATCACCCTGCAAATTATCAGCCGAGTATTTGAATATAACACAGGATTGTTGCTCAAATCTTTTGTGTTTGTTTTGTGCGGAATTGGCGTAATTGCTGCGGGTTTGTGGTTCGAGCGCCACTTCGCAAAAATCCCCGATGAATAGAAAATATTCATCTCTCTCTTCTCTAACTCAGCGCCCTCTGCGTTCTCTGCGGTTTAATCATTCCGAAACAACCCTAAACAATATAACCCATACCTAATATGAACACAAACAACATTGACTTATTAGTTCAAAATCCAGATACAACAAATGTGTTTCAGCTTCCCCCGGAAGCAAAACGCCTTCCTGCGTGGCGGCTGTGGGTTCCTTTACTCTTGCAAATCGGACTAATTGCCGCCGTACCAGCGACCGCAGTTTACACTTTTATAACTGGCAAAACAGTTGTCCTGCAAACAGCACCAGTAGACCCTTACGACTTTTTGCGCGGATATTACCAAGTTTTGAGCTATGATATTTCCGATCGCACAAATCTGCAAAAACTCCCCGGCTGGAAAGATTTACCGACCGAAAAAACACCTTGTCCGCCCGGAATTGTTTGTCCAAAAAATACGCACAATCTCAAACCACAAACCAGTTTTTATGTAATCTTAGAAGCGCCAAAATCTGCGACTAAGCCCGGCCGGCCCCAAGCTTGGAAACCCGTCCGCGTCAGTCTAGAAAATCCCACCAATTTGCCCGCCAATCAAATCGCAATTAAGGGCAAATATAACGGTTGGCAGATGGAATACGGCTTAGAAACTTATTATATGCCAGAGGATGAAAGGGAAAAAGTCAATCAGGAGATTAGCGAAGCTCAAAGGAAGCAGCGACAATCTTTTTTGGTAGAAGTAAAGGTTGACAAAACAGGCCATGCTGTGCCTGTGAGTTTGTGGGTGCGCGATCGCAATTATCGATTTTAGCCAAAAAGGGCAAAAGGTCGATCGGCTTTTTGGTCTAGCTTTGAGTATTTTAGCTTAGGGAGGGGGCGGAGGTTCGGCGATACCCTACCGCAACGGGTTCGCACGCGCGATCGGGATAGCTTCGCTGGCGCAGACATTTCAATTGCCGACAACCCAAGAGAATCTATTAAGATATATAAGACTTGTGCAAATCTTGCCAATTCAAGGGCGCAAGTCATGACTCTACTGGAGCTTCTCATGTTAGCCGAGCTAATCTCAGCCAGACGCATACTCAAGACCAAACTCCTCGACTTCTTAGGACTTCCCGAAAATTGCCCAGACCAAACCGATCATCTCGTCAACCAAATTGTATCCCTGCTGGAAGCAAATCCAGCCGAACAAGAAAGATTTTGGGAGACTTTCAAAAGTGAATTAGCCGTCGATCCCGTTGAATTAGAAACAATACTCAAGTGTTCGCCAGCAGAACGCCAGCAGTGGATTGAACAAGACAAACTCCCTATTTTAGAATACCGCTCTTTCCGCAAATCAGGAATCCATTTAGAATATCCCGTTCACGACAGAAGATTCATCTTAAGTCTAACGCCAACCGATATTAATAATTGGCGCAAAGAACCCAAAGGACTGATTAAAAATAATCACCAAATACCCACCCCAATCAATACAGAAAAGCCAGAAGAAAACGAAGAATCGCGATTAGCTTTTAGTTCAGCTTGGGAAAAAATCATTGCCGACTGGAAAGAACAAGGTTCGGCGGAAATTTCAGCAACCTTCCAGCTAGCTTACTGGACAGTTTGGGCGTCGCGCTGGGCCAAAGAAAATCAGCTCAACAGCTTTAAAGCAATTAAATATAAGGAAGTCTACGAAACTCACCAGCAGGAATGGTACCAGCGAAAAAATCAAGCAGTCAAGTTACTGATTGAAATGCCCTACGCCATGCTTTACTTCTACCGTCCGGCGGATGCTGACAAATTATATCTCGAACTCTGCGACGACCACCAGGAAATGATGAAAGATGACTACTATTGGGACAAGTGGGATTTTTTCTATCAGAACCGCAAACTTGTAAATAAGTGCCGCGAATGTGTGTACTGCGAAACCAAAGATTATTACTCGCTTTATTACCTGGAAATCAAGAGCGACAAGTTTCCCGATTTTAGTTTTTCTTTCCACACGCCGTACACGATCGGCAGAAAATTTTTGCCGCATCCAGAAACGCTGCCTTATGTAGACCACGTAGAACAAGACGGCATTTTTCGCTTTGGCCGCCCGCTGCTGGAACAAGAGAAAGCTATTCACACAGAAAAGGATGTATTGCTCAAGTTTGAGGCGGCTTTGGCAGAAGCAAAAAAGTTTGTTTAGTTATGAGTCATGAGTCATTAGTAGACTTATTGCCGATTTTTTTTAGTGATAGGCAAACCGCAGATAAACGCAGATAAACGCAGATGCTTTTTCCGATTGTTTACAAGGAAAGGCAATTGTGTCTACCAATGATTGTTGACGAATGAAATCAAATTTGTTACGGTCGTAATTATTCAAATATCTCTTTTATTTATCTGCGTGAATCAGCGTCCATTCATTGTCATCTGCGGTGAATACATTCTCTTTTTTTTCCCGCATATGAGGGCAGATAAAAACAGATTAACGCAGATTAATTAGATCAATTCCGGTTGCACCCTCGGTGATTGTTGACGGTTGACTGGATTTGACGCCCGACGATGCTACCGGATTTGATATGACTTTTGAACTTGGATTACTTGAATGCTGCCGCCAGCATAAAGTTTGGGTGGTTGAGTTTCTTCGGAATTGTACGATCGCAATCCCACCTCTGCCAACAAAATCCCCAATTCAGTTTCAATCTCAAACAACCACAAAAATACAGCCAACCCTCGCCTAAATACGGGATTTGTATGCCGATGAAAATCTACCAAAATGAATAGACCACCGGGCTTGATCACGCGGTATACTTCCTGAAAGATTTGTCGCAATTGCGCCCGTTGCATTTCGTGCATCGCAACGGTGCTGTGTACTTCGGTCAAACTGACAGTAGGCAAAAGCTTCTAAATAATAATTGGCTGATGGTACATTTTTCCTTGCCCGTTGTGACCCAAACGAGGATGGCCGCCTACGCTCAAAGCAGCCAGACACGGGATCGCAATCCTAGAGACACTGATACCGATAACTTAAATCTCTAAAAATTGTTGCCATAGTCAAAATTATGTATACCTTGCTATCGACTTAAGATATTATTAAGTTATATGATAAAGATAAGTAACAGAACTGAGACGATGGGAGAGCTGTAACCGCTATGGGTCGTGTGGGAGTATTGCTATTAAACTTGGGCGGGCCAGATCAAATCGAGGATGTCCGTCCTTTCCTGTTCAACTTGTTTGCTGACCCGGAAATCATTCGCATTCCGTTTCCGTGGATGCAAAAACCGCTCGCCTGGTTGATTTCGACCCTGCGCTTTCAAAAATCCCAGGAAAACTACCGCCAAATCGGGGGCGGCTCTCCTTTGCGGCGAATTACCGAGGAACAAGCCCTAGCCCTGCAAGAACTCTTGCAAGAAAAGGGACAGGATGCTCGAGTATACGTGGGGATGCGCTACTGGCATCCTTTTACCGAAGAGGCGATCGCCAAAATTAAGCGCGATCGCATCGAACATTTGACAATCTTGCCGCTGTATCCTCAATTTTCCATCAGCACCAGCGGTTCTAGCTTCCGGCAGCTAGAAGAAATGTGGGGCAAAGATCCTGCCCTCAAGGATATACAATATACCGCGATTCCTTCTTGGTATCAGCGGCCTGGTTACATTCAGGCAATGTCGGAACTGATAGCCCAACAACTAGACCACAATCCGAATCCCGATCGAGTTCACATCTTTTTCAGCGCCCACGGCGTCCCCCTCAGCTACGTAGAAGAGGCTGGAGACCCCTATCAGCGCGAGATTGAAGATTGCACTCGTCTGATTATGGAACATTTGAATCGATCGAACGAACACACTCTAGCTTATCAAAGTCGGGTTGGCCCGGTGGAATGGCTCAAGCCTTACACCGAAGACGCCATTACCGAATTGGCAGAGAATGGAGTCCAAGATTTGTTGGTAGTTCCGATTAGTTTTGTTTCCGAACACATCGAGACTCTGCAAGAAATTGACATGGAGTATCGAGAATTAGCAGAAGAATCGGGCATTAAAAATTTCTACCGAGTGCCCGCCCTGAATACTCATCCGGTGTTTATTGAAGCCTTGGCCGATTTAGTCATCGAGTCGATCGAATCTCCCAGCGTTAAATTCTCCGATGTTATACGCCCTTCCAAGACAGTGAAAATGTACCCTCAAGAGCAGTGGGAGTGGGGTTTGACCACGGGGGCGGAAGTCTGGAACGGTCGTGTGGCGATGATTGGTTTTGTGGCACTATTGCTGGAGTTAATTACGGGTCAGGGCCCGCTACACTCGATCGGATTGCTTTAAATTGCCAGTTGACAGTTGACAGTTGACTGTTGACTGTTGACTGTTGTTACACATGACTAATGATATCCAATCCGTTGGGATCGGAATTATTCATCTCTCTCTTCTCTTCCTCAGCGCCCTCTGCGGTCTCTGCGGTTAAATCATTCCGAAACAACCGTAAACGATATGACTAATCACCAATAACTAATCACTAAATTAATCAGGATCGCGCTTGCCGCGGCGGGGATTTCCCCTATCGCCCGGTATTCCCTGACTTTTGTACCAGCGATACCACTCTTTAGAACTGCGAATTGCCAGCCACAGCAGCATCATCGCAACTAACCCTCCCTGCCGTGGTGCGTCAAAGGCAAACAAAACCAAGGAAATGCACAGAACATCTTGGAGGAAAATCACCCAAATCGGCAAACCCCGCAGCCGATAAAACCATCCTGCTTGTACCAGTTGCAGGACTAAAGCTAACAAACCTCCGACAATACCAATTATCCACAGCATCCAAGGGTGAACAATAATTTCCTCGATCGAACTTACTTGAGCGATCGAAATTCCCATAATTGCTCCTACAATAGGGCTGAAAATAATTTGCACAATTTGCAGTACCCGCTGTCCTACAAAGGTTTTAGAAGCAAATAACTCTAACAGCGACCAACTCACCAAGATGGTGATAGCCACCTGGGGGGGAACCCCCGACAATAGAGGTATTTCCGACCAAAGTTTGTCAATCCGCAACAAACCAATTAACAGCAGGGGCAGGGCAATTCTCATACCCCCTGCCGCAGACGCAGAGAGTGCGGCTAGGAGTCCAACCATAATAATAATTCAGTTTCTAACGTCAGCTAAAGCCTCGATCTATTTCAGAATTTAATTCCCCTGATGGCTGGCTATGATTTGAGCGATCGAACTCAAATTGAGGCTTGAGCTTAAATATCACCCTCTATTGTAAGTGTATCTGCTTAATCGCTGCTTGGCACTGCGATATTGTCGAGCGACACAAGGCAGTTTGTGAAGAGTTGACCCTTGACAGTTGACAGCATTCAACCAGGATTGTGATTAAATTAGCTTAAGCACTCGAAGCCTTCTTCTCTCTGACAACAGTCAACACTCAACTAACTTCTTATGTCTGAATCATTATTTGCCGATGCCAGCCGCCGATTAGAACGAGCCTTAAAATATGTGTCGCTTTCCGAGGATACGATCGAAAGGCTGAAACACCCCAAATCCAGTTTAGTTGTATCGATTCCCGTGCGGATGGATGACGGTTCCCTGCGAATTTTTCAAGGTTATCGGGTGCGCTACGACAATACCAGAGGCCCGTCTAAAGGAGGAGTTCGCTATCATCCGGGAGTATCCCTTGATGAAGTGCAATCCTTAGCATTTTGGATGACGTTTAAATGTGCAGTTTTGAACTTGCCTTTTGGAGGAGCAAAGGGCGGAATTACTCTCAATCCCAAGGAATTGTCCAAACTGGAATTGGAACGGTTGAGCCGGGGCTATGTGGATGCGATCGCAGATTTCATCGGCCCCGATGTCGATATTCCCGCGCCGGATGTGTACACCAATCCCATGATTATGGGTTGGATGATGGATCAGTATAATATTATTAAGCGGCAGCTTTCTCCAGCGGTTGTGACTGGAAAACCAGTGACAATTGGTGGCAGTCTGGGCAGAGATACGGCAACAGCAATGGGTGCTTTTTTTGTAGTAGAAACTATCTTACCCAAATTTGAACTCAATCCTCAAGATACGACTGTAGCAGTACAAGGTTTTGGCAATGCAGGTGCCGAAATAGCTGAACTGCTGTGGAAAGCAGGTTACAAAGTTGTTGCTGTCAGCGATTCCCAAGGGGGAATTTATGCTAAACAAGGGCTGGATATCCCCAGTATTCGAGGCTTTAAAGACTCTAACAAAGGTATCAAAGCCCTTTACTGCGAAGGTTCTGTTTGCAATATTATCGAACACGAAATCTTGACAAATGACCAAATTTTAGCATTAGATGTAGACGTGCTGGTTCCAGCCGCTTTGGAGAATCAAATAACAGAAGCCAATGTTAATGATGTTAAGGCTAAGTTTATTTTTGAAGTAGCTAACGGGCCGATTGATTCTGCTGCTGATTTGATTTTAGAAGCGAGGGGAATTCAGGTAATCCCTGATATTTTAGTCAATGCCGGAGGCGTAACAGTTAGTTATTTTGAGTGGGTGCAAAACCGCAGCGGACTTTATTGGACGCTGGAGGAGGTCAATCAGCGGTTGAAGCACAAAATGGTCGAAGAAACTGAGGCAATTTGGAAAAAATCTCAGGAATTTTCAATTTCCATGAGAACTGCTGCTTATGTGTACGGGTTAAATCGACTCGGAGAAGCAATGAATGCGAAGGGAACGCGGGATTATTATGTGAACGGTTGACAAAAGTGCGGTAAGATTGCCCGATCGCACAATCTTACCGCAGTTATTCGAGAAGAGTGCAGTCTACGAACCGACTTGGCAAAACTTGGCTTTGAATTGGGGAATTTTAGGTTTGCACGCAGCAGTTTATTTAACCGCAACATTGGTACTTTAAAAGACAAAAGATGTTTTTCAATAGAGATTTTACATAGATAGAAATGTGTGAATTTCTAAGAAATACCTAATTTTACAAGAGCCACAGTTATGATGTAGGGGCAACCACCGAATGAGCGGTCCACACCGTATCGGGAGGTCATGCGTAAGTCCGGATCTTGCACTTTTCTCAATCAATCGCCGCTGCACAATACTGGCATTCTTTTTTAAGAGGGCAAGAAAAGAGACGATCGCACTTTTTGATTAGATATGGAATAGGTGCGATCGCTGTTACTTTTGCTATTGCTTAGTTTGCTTTGTTAATCTACCAAATCGTCTAAGGAAAGCTTCAGGAGGTCGCACAAAACTTTCGTCTGTTCGAGATAAAGTTTTGGAATATGTCTACCCGCTTCCCAATTTTTCACAGTGGTTACACTCACGCCCAATTCATCAGCAACTTGCTGCTGCGTCAAAGAAAGCGATTGGCGTCGCTGTTTGAGTTTTTCCCCCACACTACTCATTAACTATCCAATTTCAGAATTTTTATGGTTAAGTTGACTTAACCACAATTTGTCCGTAGTATGAGAGGAGAACATCACATTCGTCAGAAAGCCAGTGCGTCCCGGCTACCAACCTATCAGCACTGGCTCTGGCTCCCATACGTATGGAGACAAGTTAATTATGCCTTACAAAGAACGACTTTACCCTTGGGTGCTGGTTCGTTTGCTGCCCAAAATGCAGCGGTTGACAGTTGGTCAGTTCCGGACTCGATCGGATGCGGACGGTCATTTAGAAATTCTCCGTCGCTTGGTTCCTAGCGGGAAATTCGCGGTGATATTTAACCCCGACCTGCTGGAGTCGCAGCAAGCTGACAGTTGCTACAGAACATTCGATCGGTAATTTTCAAAGAACCCCTTCCCGGACACGGGGAGAGAGTGACAATTAGTCGTTGGGTGGGGGCGGGTTTACGAGATTATTGATTTTAGGCAGTTATGGTTGGTAAAACCCGCCCCGACGATTTTTTGTTTATTTGCAATTAAACATAAAAAAATCCCCCAAACGGGGGATTTCCTTCAAGGCTATTACATAGCCTTAGTCTCCGGCATCAAACACTTATCGGAATCGCAGCCCGCCGGCCCCGAATCCATCATTTCACCTAAGTCATAGCGACTTAGTGCCGCATGAAAAACCTCAATTTCGCGGCGCGCCAAAGTCTCTTCCACCATCTTGGTGTAAGTTTCCTTGTTTATCGGTTCAAAAGGCAAACGCGGGAAAGTTTCAAGAGCATCAAACCGAGCTAAAAGCGCTGCAGAAATGTAGCCTTCATCATCGCGAATCGCTTCGTAAATCCTAGTGCCAAAACTTTCAACTTCATTTTCTCGCAACTCAATAGTCGCGCTGGTGTTATGCCGCACGTAGAACTTTTGCACTTGCATATAAAAGTCCATTTGTGCCGCCGCTGAGAACTTGTTAATGTCAATTTCATCCGCACCGGGTAAGTCAGCCCAACTTACCGCAACAGGTATTTCTACCAGCCATTCTGTACAGCGTTCGTCGAAGGGATTGTTCAGCAAATTGCCGTTTTCATCTTTGTCAGATTGAGACGGAATCACGTTGTATCCGTAGTCGATGCAAGCGAGGGCTACGGGGTCGTTTTTGCCGAAAGTGATTCGGCGAATAAAACGCTGGGCTTTCGGGGGATGCCAGCCGGGAGAAGCACCTGTCAGCAGAGATTTAGTACCCGATGGTTGAACCGTTGTGCAGCGATTTGGGCGTTTTAACGAATGGCGATCGCAATAATCCCAAACTACCCGATTGACAATCTCCCGCCAACCACTCAAATACTCTTCTTCCCGCTGTTTAAAAGCGATTCCTTGCGGAGTTTGCGGGCGGCCTTCCACCCACCAGCGCAGCCACTCAACGCCAAAAGCGTGAACGAAGAAATCGAACAATCCCGTGAAAGATACGCCGACAATCGGGTCTAGTTCGCGGCTGTATTGATAGCGGGGTTCAAGAAATTTGTGATTGAGAAGTACCGCCACAGATAGAGCCGCAGCCCTGAAAGCTTCCTCCTGTTCTTTGAAGTTGTAAGGGTCAATTTGATTGAGGTGAACCTCCGCCAAATTACAGTTTCCCGCTAGGGTATTGCCGAAAACTCCCTTATGAAACTCTGGTTCGTTGAAGCAGTAAGTATCGTGCAATCCTGGTAATTCTTCGACACTTCTGACCACTTGCCATTTACCTTTGTGTTTAGCATTCGTCCCTTTGCTCACATCTAACCGCTGACAAGGAATTTCACCACAGTCAGTAATTTGCAAGTAGTACAAATCCCGACTTCGGACACCGTAATTAGTAATTGACCCTTGATGAGCGCAAAGATTTAGCGACGAACGAATACCACATTTGGTCAAAAGTAACTGAACTCTAAAAGCGCGATCGCGGTCAGAAATATAAATTCTGATACCATTACTGTGGGTATTCGAGCCGTCAGTATCGGCTAATCCAGCAATAAAATGTAAAATTGCTTGCCGATTCCAGCTCGCAATTACGTTTAGTGCTTCTGGGTTAACTTTCAAACTTTTCAGCAACTCTCCAGAAAAGCTCAAGTTACTTACATCGGTAAAAGCAGGTAAATAGTCATAGCTTCTTTCTGGAGACTTATTTCCTGCTACTGATAATGCCATTTTCTGTTCGTAAAGTCGAACTTTTGCATTGTCATTTTGGTCGGTAGTTCCCTCTCCTACAGCCACCCCCAAAGTGTAAGCATAACTTGAATCTATATTCAAGCCATCTTCATACTGAATTGTAAAAGGTTCAGTATGAATGCTATATCGACTTGTATCCATCAAGTCTTTGGTTTGAACTTCTCTGTAAACTTTACCAAAGCGATCCTTGACAAAAAAGCGATGATATTCTGTGGCATCCAGATAAGTACCATCACCAAACTTTACACGATAAAGTTTGCGTCGCCCGCCACAAGTATCACTCGCTGTCTTAAATGGTGTGACGCAGCTCCATCTTTTACCATTCCAAATCTCAATTTCAGTTCCAACAACGTCCTTTATTTTATGCAGTCCGTCTCTAGTAATTAGCAGAGTGTCGCCACTGACACAATGAAAATTAGAGCCGATGATTTCACCACATGGGTTTAAGCCCACGCGGACTAACCGATGCTCTAATTCTTCCGCAGTCATATTAGGATGGCGTTCCTGCAACCACTCTTTAGCTTTTCCTTCGTCGTAAGCTTTCAAAAATTCAAGTTTAAGACTCGGTGTGGAAAGTAAATCAACGTTAGATCGAGCTACAGCTTCCCCGGCCCATTGAATCGCACCTTCGCCGCTGTAATACTGTTTGCGGACAGCATCAATACATTCTTCTAGTGTAGGTTTGGTATGGAAAACTCGCGTATGATTGGCCATCCGAAGGGCATCGCGTTCTGGATCTATTCTCCAGTTGCCGCTTTCATCTTGTTGCCACAAATTATTTTTAGCATTTGCTCCGAGTTCGTCATCAGCATAAAACTGACGCATTCCGGCCGATCTTCTAATGTTTCCAGCAACAATTGTCACCGCAGCTTCATCTATCAATACGCAGCATTCAACTGAATTTAACTGCCGCCCTAAAGCTTTATTCAAAATAGCGGCGCAGCGCTGATAAAGGTCGGGCAATTTCACCGGATTTGCTACTCCGCCAAAACCTTTTAAAGGTTCTCCCACCGGGCGAACGTCGCTCAAATCGATAAATACTTGAACTTCTCCTGCAAATCTTTCATCGGTGGATAACTCCAGCAAAGTTTGATAGGATTTTACCCAACCTTGGCGAGAATCTCCGACATAAATAGTTGCGGTTTTTTCTGCTATTTTTATTTCGGTTGCTTGACGGCGGGACTCAGCGGGTGTAGAGCCGATTTCGCCTTGCATGGTTAGGGTTAAACGGTTGCGAATCGGCGGTAGTTGGTTGATATATTGTGGTTCCAAGACTGCCCCGGTGCCGCAGCCCATCATTGCCAAATCCATCAACAAACCAAAGGAACGCCAGTCGAGAATATTTGTTGAGGAGCAATTATATGCGCCGGAAAAATTCTCTGGTTGCTCGATCCATTTGCTGCCACCTACCCACAGCCAGCGGCCTGAAGCGAGGGTTTTGAGCTGGTTTTGCATCCGGTGCAGCAGTTGTGTTTCTTCGGGGGTGAGGTTTCCCAGCTTTTGCAGCCCCTTGACTGTTCGATCGCACACTTGGGCCCAAGTCTCCCTTCCCGTCTCGGTACGGCGACTGTAAGTCCTAAAAAATACTGGATTGGCTGCGGGTGCAGTTTCGGGGAAATCGGACAGGTTGCGTTTCTCGCTGGCACTCGATCGCTCTAATTCTCGAACCATAGGTTGTGTACTGACGTGTCGGAATATATCAACAGACTACGAATATACAACAGGATTCAGATTTAGGGTAAAAGGTTAATATATTTGACAATTTGCACTAGATATGGGGCACAGAAGTGTACAAGCTCGATCGGGCGAGCGGCCCAAAACTTGACAAAAAAACCCGATTTCTTCCTGAAACCGGGTGAATCACAAATATTGTCAATTGTCAATTTTTTGTCAATAAAAACTCAATATTGGGTAACAGCGGGTCTTGAACAACCCCCACACCGTTAAACCCCCAACGTTCAAGTAGCTTTTTTACCTGAGAACCGGAAATCGATTCTACTCCGAATCGATCGGCAACATCAGCAGCGTGGGCATTGAGATAGCTCAAAGCGTCATAGTCTTCGCGAAACATCAGCAGGTAACTCACTGCCGCATCTGGATTGGGATTCGCGGACAAATATTTGCCGTCACTGCGGGAACGTAGCAAGTAAAAAACTTGAGATAACATTTTATCTTGTTTGTCAAAATAATAGATTAACTCAAATTGGGCATTGGGAATCGGGAATTGGGAATTGGGCATTGGTAACTTAAAAAAGTTTAATTATTTTTCTTCCTTCTTCCTTCTTCCTTCTTCCTTCTTCTTTCTTCCCCTATTTAAATCAAAGTCAGTGCTAAACCTTTAATCCCTCGCCCGTCACCAATTTGACCGACAATCGAAGCTTGACCGGTCGTCAAATTGATATTGTACAGGCTGGAAACTCCGCCAACCTCGATCGCAGCCAAAGCCGTCTCGTTACCGTTAAGACTCCTGATATCAAAGCCGAGAACGGTACCAGCATCAATTCCCAAAGATCCGATCGTATTCAACACCCCATTATTCGGCGGATCTTGCCGCACCAAAATGTCTAAATTGGTGTCAATTGCAAACAGCGTTGTCGAAGCTGCCCCTGCAAAGTTATTCACATACGCAGCAGCCGCAGCCGCGCCGGGATTGCCAAAATTAGGATCGCCTGCAGCATAAGCCAAATTCCCGTCGAGTTGAACTCCCCCCGTCAACGTGTCAACATCGACAATTGCCCCCGTATCCGGGTTGAGGCGGGCGTTTTGACCGGCTTGATTGACAAACCGAATTCGATCGACCGTCGGATTGAAATCAAAACCCGCAGCCCCCGGAGTTAGGGGAACAGCAAACTGTCCGCTACCGACTGGACTTGCTTGCCCAGTCACCGGATTGATGGCGTACAAGCGATTGCTAGAACCCACACCGTATAGCACACCGTTAGCGGGGCGAAAATCTATTCCCAGCAAACTTTCTCCCGGCTGTAACCCTGTAACTGCCACGTCGCTGAGAATCGCCCGCGGTGCCGCCTCGTTAAAACCGACAATTGTTTCAGCGCCATTTCTGACAGTTAAGGCGTAAGCTGTAGGCAAAGGCAAGGCCAAACCGTTAATCTGTCTCCCGTCGGCAATTTGACCGACAAAGGAAGCTTGACCGCTACTTAAATTGATATTGTACAAGCCGGAAATCCCACCAACTTCCAGCGCTGCCACTGCCACCTCGCGGCCGCCAATACTCCTGATATCAAAGCCGAGAACGCTATTGGCATCAACTCCCAAAGATCCGATCGTATTCAACCCTCCATTATTCGGCGGATCTTGCCGCACCAAAACATCTGAATTGCTGTCAATTACAAACAGCGTTGTCGAAGTTGCGCCCGCAAAGTTATTCACATACGCAGCCCCAGCAGCAGCCGGAGAACTTCCAGAATTGCGATCGCCCGCAACATAAGCCAAATTCCCGTCGAGTTGAATTCCCCCCGCCAGCGTGTCAAAATCCACAAGTGCCCCGTTATCCGGGTTGAGGCGGGCGTTTTGATCGCCTTCATTGACAAACCGAATTCGATCTACTGTCGGATTGAAATCAAAACCCGCAGCCCCCGGAGTTAGGGGAACAGCAAACTGCCCGTTACCGACTGGACTTGCTTCCCCAGTCATCGGATTGACAGTATACAAGCGATTGCTAGAACCCACACCGTAAAGCACACCGTTAGCGGGGCGATAATCAATTCCCAGCAAACTTTCTCCCGCTTGCAATCCAGTCACGGGCAAATCTGAGATCACACTTCCCGGATTGGAAAGACTAAAACCGACAATCCGATTAGCAGGAGTTAAAGCATAAGCCGTTGTCCGCGCTGGAGGCGGGGGGTTGGGAACAACGCTGCCAATATTATTAGTGAAACTTGCCTGGTTAATTGCACTTTGTCTCACCCCTCTGAGAGTAGCGAGAAATTCTCCTGTTACCCGGTCTTGAATAACAGTATCGTTTCCAGCTTCCAGAATATTCAAGTCGCTAAAACTGAGACCTTCCCCCAAACCGATTAAATCTGTACCTGGTACAAAATCGGCGATCACGTCGGCATTTGCCAAACTAACACCGCCACTGGTGCGGGAAGGGTCAGCCTCAGCGTAGCGCCTCAAAACAAATAGGTCTGCCCCGTCTCCGCCTATTAGGACATCAGTATCTCGATCGCCCGACAAAACATCATTGCCGGAGTTGCCCGATATGGAATCGCTGCCTTTTCCGCCCACTAAAAAATCGTTACCTTCGCCGCCGTTAATAATGTCGTTATCTAAATCTCCAAAAAGCGAATCTTGACCTGAATTGCCCTCAATTAAATCGCTTTGCTTACCTCCATAAATGCTGTCATTACCAGAGTTTCCGGCAATGGTGTCATTGCCCATCAAACCAAAAATCAGGTCATCTTCAGGAGTTCCTGCTAGCAAGTCTGCTTGGGCGGTGCCTCTAATTTCTGCCATGCTCTAATCAGCCTCTAAATTTGATACTTCTGTTGCCTAACGGCGGTGGTATTCTCAGTCAAAGTATCACAAATTCGCACTTTTAGGATAGTTTTTCTTATTTTCGGCTGTAGGGGTGGGTTGCCATAAAAGTATTACACGCAGCTAAAATGATATATAAACCCGCCCCCGGATTCAAATAAACCCAATCCTAAATACCGATCACTTAGCCCTATTTTATAGTTGGCTGTGTAGCCAAGAGCGATCGCAGCTCAACTGCAAACAGGCAAGCTGAAATTTTTAGCGGTGCGAACCTATGAAATTTTGTACTGCGTTCATTAGTAATATACGCTGATTCTATAATTTTGGATCTGTACGGTCAGAAATTATTTTTTAACTTTAATCTTAAAGCCTGCGACGGTAGGCTTTGTGTGTGTAGCCACGACAACCATCATCAAGTCTGCACGGAAAATTCCTGTGGATCGATATCCCAATTTGCCCAGCGAATTGCCTCCCTAGCAGATGTCAGGTTAGGTGGAACTCTCAAAGCGTGAATTAATCCCGTACTCGGACAAGTCATTTTTAACAAACAAATCGGCTCGACATCGGCATTATCTATTTGTAATAGTGCATATTCCTGCCAACTATCTATTTGTTTTGCTGACAACTCTTGAATTATGCGAGCGTAACCAATTCCTTGAATTAACAGTCGCCGAAGTTCGGCATTCTCTTCTGTTAAAAGCCATTGGGATTGCCATTGATTTGGGTGGACTTTGCCGTATTCTTCAGGCAATTTGACACCATGATAATAGTAAAAATTCCATCCGTCGGCAAACTCAATGGCAGGTTCTGCTTCCGCGTGCAAGCGGTTTTGACTGTCAAAGCGCAGGTGGCGGGGGCGATCGCACACAAAGCAAATCTTTTCAAAGGGAAATATCCAACCGCAATGCTCGAAAAGCAGCTTTTGGCAGCGAAGTATTTCTTGTGCCTTTTGGGAAATATTGACGCCTAATGAAGATATATACCATTGAGTCAAATAGATTTCTTCAAACCAATGCGTGGGTGTTTCAGGGTATATGAAGCCAAACAAATAAGCGGGAAAAACATTCCCCATCATTCGTTCCGAGCGCTCATATTCCTCAACCAATTCGTACATTAGCGAGTTCAGTGTGCTGTCTGCTTCCGGCTCCATCGTCATGCTAAGGAGCTCATACTCCCACACCGCCGGACTTGTAAAGTCTCTCACAATCGATGGGGACATGGACATCCATTTCCTGTCTAGCTTTTTCCCCAATCTATTCCCATGTCCTTCGTTTGACCAGTTTGATGAATGGTCGCCTTTTGCCAAGTTGAAGATTTGGAGAAAAGCGTCGCGGGGACTGCTGCAAGTAATAACGGAGGGCTCTCCTAAGCCCATAGCGGCATAGGCAACTTTGACTGCCTCTGTGGCTTTTTGAGCATCTATTGGCCTAGTCGAGAGAGTAAGACGTTTCTGTGCGAGTTCGCCTAACACGCACATAGCGGTAATTCGATTGGCGCGAAGATCGAGTTTGGTCAGATTGGTGAGCTTACGCAAAACGCTGAAGTCGGTAATTTGATTGCTGCACAGATACAGTTTTGTCAGATTGGTGAGCGAGCCGAGGAATCTGATGTCGGTAATTTGATTGTCGTTGAGAGACAGTGTTGTCAGATTTGTGAGCGAGCCGAGGAATCTGATGTCGGTAATTTGATTTCTGCTGAGAGACAGTGTTGTCAGATTTGTGAGAGAGCCGAGAAAGCTGAAGTCGTTAATTTGATTGTTGTTGAGATGCAGCGTGGTCAGATTGGTGAGCGAGCCGAGGAATCTGATGTCGGTAATTTGATTCCTGTCGAGATTCAGTGTGGTCAGATTGGTGAACGAGCCCAGCAAGCTGATGTCGGTAATTTGATTGTAGCCGAGATCGAGTGTGGTCAGATTGGTGAGCGAACCGAGGAAGCTGAAGTCGGTAATTTGATTGTTGCTGAGATTCAGTGTGGTCAGATTGGTGAGCGAGCCGAGGAAGCTGAAGTCGGTAATTCTATTGTTGCTGAGATTCAGCGTGGTCAGATTGGTGAGCGAGCCGAGGAAGCTGATGTCAGTAATTTGATTGTAGCTGAGAGACAGTGTGGTCAGATTGGTGAACGAGCCCAGCAAGCTGATGTCGGTAATTTGATTTTAGCCGAGATCGAGTGTGGTCAGATTGGTGAGCGAACCGAGGAAGCTGATGTCGGTAATTTGATTGCCGCACAGAGACAGTGTTGTTAGATTGGTGAGCGAACCGAGGAAGCTGATGTCGGTAATTTGATTGCCGCACAGAGACAGTGTTGTTAGATTGGTGAGCGAACCGAGGAAGCTGATGTCGGTAATTTGATTGCCGCACAGAGACAGTGTTGTTAGATTGGTGAGCGAACCGAGGAAGCTGATGTCGGTAATTTGATTGCCGCACAGAGACAGTGTTGTTAGATTGGTGAG
>NZ_JAUBPW010000030.1:0-77671 GCF_036700965.1 Microcoleus sp. Pol8_D6
TTTCTTACTCCCTCCCCTTGATAAGGGGAGGGTTGGGGTGGGGTAAAAAGTTTACGACTCCTGCAAGGATTGCTATATTTCATAAAATTGAAGGAAGCCTTGAGACACCTCTAGTGTAAATTATTTACCTACACCCGCTGGCTGCTGACGGTTTCGCACTTCCAGAAAAATCAACAAAGCATTAACATCAGCCGGATTCACCCCGCCAATTCTCGCCGCTTGGCCAATCGTCAGCGGTTTCACCTTAGCCAACTTTTCCCGGGACTCTTTCGAGAGAGTTGTAATTGCCATGTAATCCAAATCCGCAGGCAATTGTCGGCGTTCATGTCTGACAATTTCATCAATTTGATTTTGCTGTTTTTGCAGATAGCCAGAATATTTAATGTCAATTTCCGCACCCTCTTTCTCAGCCAACTTCAGACTAGAATTTCCTAAATTGTAGCGTTCCAAATCCACATAATGAAAACCAGGACGACGCAACAAATCAGCAAGAGTAATCGAACCTTTAATCGCTTGTTGAGTGCCCGCAAAAATTGCCTTGCCAACTTCCTCGTGCTCTTTCACCCGCGTCGAGTACAAGCGTTCCTTCTCTGCCACAATATTAGCTTTTTTCCGCTCAAATAACTCCCACCGGCGATCGTCAATCAAACCAATTTCCCGTCCCAGCGGCGTCAAGCGTTGGTCAGCATTGTCCGATCGCAATAATAGCCGATATTCCGATCGCGAAGTCAACATCCGGTAAGGTTCCCGCAAATCCTTCGTACACAAATCATCGATCAAAGTGCCGATATAACTTTGCTCGCGAGGAAACACTATCATCTCCTGATTTTTCGCAAACCTGGCTGCATTAATCCCCGCCACGAGCCCCTGTGCAGCCGCCTCCTCATATCCAGTTGTACCGTTCACCTGACCCGCGCAAAATAGCCCTTCAATCTTCTTAGTCATCAGCGTTGGAAAGCACTGAGTTGCCGGCAAATAATCGTACTCCACAGCATAAGCAGGGCGCATCATCTCGCACTTTTCCAAACCCGGAAGAGTCCGCAGCATTTGCAATTGCAAATTTTCCGGTAAACCAGTAGAAAATCCTTGGATATAAAGTTCAGGAATATCTCTACCTTCCGGTTCAATAAAAATCTGGTGACTTTCCTTATCCGCAAACCGCACAATCTTATCTTCAATACTCGGACAATAGCGCGGCCCCTTCGCATCAACCCAGCCGCCGTAGACTGGAGAAAGGTGCAAATTGTCTCTAATTAACTGGTGAGTTTCAGGCGTAGTCCGAGTCAAATAACAAGGCATTTGTTCGCGTTCGATCCAAACTTCTGGATCGAAACTAAACCAGCGAACTTCTGCATCTCCCGGCTGCGGTTCCAGGTTGGTATAATCGAGAGTACGTTTGTCAACTCTTGCCGGAGTTCCAGTCTTCAATCTGCCAGTTTCAAAGCCCAAACGGTTGAGAGTTTCCGTCAAGCCAACGGCGGCAAATTCTCCCGCACGTCCGGCGGGCATCGACTTATTGCCTACCCAAATCGTGCCACCTAAAAAAGTGCCTGTGGTGAGAATTACTGCTTTGCATTCAAAAGCGACGCCGAAGTATGTTTCTACTCCGATAACTTCTTCGTTTTTCCCCAAAACTAAGTCTGTCACCATCGCTTCCCGGATGGTCAAATGCTCTTGGTTTTCGACAATATTATTCATTACAGCGGCGTATTCCCGCTTGTCAGTTTGTGCCCTCAGCGCCCACACTGCGGGGCCTCGCGAAGAGTTGAGGATGCGTTTTTGTAGGTAGGTGCGATCGGCCATTTTGCCAATTTCCCCGCCTAACGCATCAACTTCGTTAGTGAGTTGGGTTTTAGCCGGGCCACCGACAGCAGGATTGCAAGGTTGCCACGCAATTTTGTCGAGGTTGAGGGTGAGGAGAAGGGTGCGACAGCCGAGGCGAGAAGTGGCGAGGGCGGCTTCACAGCCGGAGTGTCCGCCACCTACGACGATGATGTCGAAACTGTCTTGGAATTCTACTGGTGTTTGTGCGGTCATTCGATTTTAGATTTTAGATTTTAGATTGAAGATTGAAGAATACACATCTGGCAAAATTAGGTTTTAGTTTCCTCAATTAAAACTCTTCCTCTCCATTAGTGTAGCTGCTTTATTCAAATATCGATGTTAATCCAGTAATTTTTACGGGGGGTCGATATTTGAATTCTACGACAAATGACAACTCCCCACCCATTGCCGCGATATAACTTTGCAAAGTAGATACCAACAAATCCGCACGGCGTTCGAGTCGCGACACATTTTTTTGACGCATTTTTAATAATTCTGCCCTGCAAATCTGAGTAAATTTCCTTGCTTTTCTTGAGTTTTGCAAGGTCATTTCTTCAGCCATCAACTCAATCGATCGCTTTTCGACTATTGCTCGTTGTTCGGGAGGCAAATTCTCCATAATAGTCTTGAGGCTAATTGTCATCTGTTTCTTGCTCGATTAACTTATTCTAATGATCTGTAAATGTACTATCTGCTATCTTAATTAGAGTAAATTATGCCTTACCTATCATATTATAGGCAATAGTCAATCGAATAACCATATTTAATATGCACGCTTCGCGGCTTCGCGGTTCAATAATTCCGTAATCAGGCAGTTTTGCGCTATGTTAGACAAAAAAATCTCAACAAGCGTACACAAGTGAAATACTTCTTCTTATCCGACGGCTGGAAAGTTGGGCGCGTCTGGGGCGTAGGTGGCGAGTGGAGTCACGCCGCCTGGAGACGGCCGCCGGACATCCAACAGCTCAACCTCTGTCTTTCCGATCGCAACGAAAAAATGTGGCTCTACCGCGTAGAAGACGCCGTACTCATGGTAGAAGTCCAACCAGCAGTCCGTCCCGATCCCGCCGATCCCGCCAAAAATATCGGTAACGTCACCCTCACCAGACTGATCGATGCCGAGCAAGTCCTCGAACGCCTCGGGACGATCGCGGCCCGCTGCGAAATGGGCAATCCGCAACTAATGTAATCCTCAACATATTGCAATCGGTTCTAACACTCGATACACTTCTTTAAATAACTTTCATTTTTATGCCTCCACCTTTGAAGGTAGATGGCAGTCGGCAAAAGGCAGAGTTTTAAACCCTACAGGTAACTGCTGGGGATTCAGAATCTGATTTTTCCGTAAAAATAGACATCATCACTTACACCTTGGAGAACCGCAGTCAATGGGACTACCCTGGTATCGCGTACACACAGTCGTCTTAAATGACCCAGGCCGATTGATTTCTGTACACTTAATGCACACTGCCCTCGTGGCAGGTTGGGCCGGCTCAATGGCCCTTTATGAACTAGCAGTTTTTGATCCCACAGACCCAGTTCTCAACCCAATGTGGCGTCAAGGGATGTTCGTGTTGCCCTTCATGACTCGCTTGGGAGTTACGGGTTCTTGGGGCGGTTGGAGCATCACTGGCGAAGGTAACGTCGATCCGGGCTTCTGGTCCTTTGAAGGCGTCGCCGTCGCTCACATCGTTCTATCGGGCCTGCTGTTCTTAGCAGCAGTTTGGCACTGGGTATTTTGGGACTTAGAACTTTTCAGAGACCCTCGCACCGGTGAACCAGCCCTTGACTTGCCAAAAATGTTTGGCATTCACCTGTTCCTCTCCGGCTTGCTTTGCTTCGGCTTCGGCGCATTTCACCTTTCGGGACTTTTTGGCCCGGGAATGTGGGTTTCCGACCCCTACGGCCTGACCGGTCACGTCCAGCCAGTGGCACCTGCTTGGGGCCCTGAAGGCTTTGACCCGTATAATCCGGGCGGCATCGTGGCTCACCACATTGCAGCGGGCGTAGTTGGCGTAATTGCCGGTTTGTTCCACTTGACAGTGCGGCCGCCGGAACGTCTTTACAAAGCCCTGCGGATGGGGAATATCGAAACTGTACTTTCTAGCAGTATCGCTGCCGTGTTCTTCGCAGCCTTTGTGGTTGCGGGTACGATGTGGTACGGTTCTGCTGCGACTCCGATCGAACTTTTTGGCCCGACTCGCTATCAGTGGGACAGTGGCTATTTCCAACAAGAAATCGATCGCAGAGCTCAAGCTAGCTTGGCCGGTGGTCAAGGCTTCCAAGAAGCTTACGAACAAATTCCTGAAAAATTGGCTTTCTACGACTACGTGGGCAACTCTCCTGCTAAAGGCGGTTTGTTCCGGGCCGGCGCGATGGTCAATGGCGACGGTATTGCGAAAAGCTGGCTGGGCCATCCAGTATTTACTGACAGCGAAGGTCGGGTATTGTCGGTTCGCCGCCTCCCCAACTTCTTTGAAACTTTCCCAGTAATTTTGACAGACAAAGATGGGGTCGTTCGCGCTGACATCCCCTTCCGCCGTGCTGAATCAAAATACAGCTTTGAACAAAGCGGAGTTACCGTCAGCTTCTACGGCGGCGAACTTAACGGTCAAACCTTTAATAATCCTCTAGATGTTAAGAAGTTTGCTCGCGCTGCTCAAAAGGGTGAAGTATTTGAATTCGATCGCGAAACCTTGAACTCTGACGGCGTTTTCCGCACTTCGACTCGCGGTTGGTTCACTTTCGGACACGTTTGCTTTGCTTTGCTGTTCTTCTTCGGCCATATCTGGCACGGTTCTCGGACTATTTTCCGCGACGTGTTTGCTGGAGTTGAGGCTGACTTGGAAGAACAAGTCGAGTGGGGCCTGTTCCAAAAACTGGGCGACGTGACCACCAGAAGAGAAGAACCTCTCTAAATTTCGCCAGCCTCTGGCTAGCCGGGAAACATCCCCGGTGTAAAAAAACCCGGTTTCTTCAAGAAACCGGGTTTTTTTAGTTAATAATAAAACCAACAATTAAGATAAGATAATACGGCAAGGGAAGATAGGGAAAATTTAACATGGAAAGCGTTGCTTACATTTTGATTCTGGCTTTAGCCATAGGCGTACTATTTTTTGCGATCGCCTTTCGGGAACCTCCCCGGATTGGCAAATAATTAGCTATACGCCTCCAGCAAGTCCAAAATATCTTGAACCGGACTGCGGTTAGCCCGCATCATAGTGATCTAATTTGGTGCGGGACTATTTCACCGCTGTGTGCTAAGTGATTTTTTCTAGTCCAGCCATTCATCAGACCCCAGGCGGTTAGATGAATGGCAATTTGCTGGCAATGCCTTTTAAAATCAGCAATCATGCGCTGTTCCTCCTGCCAACACACAAATAGTCGCGTTTTAGAATCGCGTTCAGCCGAATCAGGTCAAAGCATCCGTCGGCGGCGTGAGTGTTTGAACTGCCAGCACCGCTTCACAACTTACGAACGCATAGAATTTGTGCCGATTACGGTGATCAAGCGGGACGGCAAGCGCGAATCTTTTGACAGGTCAAAATTAGTTAGGGGATTGATTCGGGCCTGCGAAAAAACCGGTTTGTCTTCGGGGCATCTCGAAACTCTGGCAGAAGAAATTGAGGCCCAACTCCAAGGTCGATCGCTCCGAGAAATCGCCAGTTCAGAAATAGGGGAACTGGTGCTGTTGCACCTGCGGCCGCTCAGCGAAGTCGCTTATGTCCGTTTTGCCTCCGTATATCGCCAATTTCGAGGCATCCGAGATTTTGTAGATACCCTAAATCACCTTCAGAATCCCCTCAACGAAGCTGAAGATACAGAAACGGAGACAAATTTTGACGCAGATTTGCCGGATTCCGAAGCAGTTGATCGAGAAAGCCCAGCATCCTGCGCTACTCCCAGCTAAGCTCGCTTAAATTAATTTATCGAAATATTCTGGGAGATTGAAAACCGTGTCGCGAGGAAGGCCGGGAGGAATAGCGACTCAAGGGACTCTCATTCAAGCGAGTGTTCTTTTTTCTCAGTAAGAGTGCTGGGTGTGATATGATCGTCATCGGTCTAAAATAGAGTATAACTAGACAACGTAAAAACTTAACTGGATTAGTTGAGTGCGTAGTCACACCTAACGGTGTTGCAGTTTAGGAAAGCTCGCATTTGAACAAAACCTAACTAAAGATCGGTGACTAATTAAATACGGTAGGGCATACCGAAATTTACGCTTCTGGAGAAACCGACCTCTACTTAGACTGGAGTAATCCTGTCGCCAGCAAGTCGGCTCGTTGAATGAAGAATCTCAGTTTATTTATACCTGAGAGTGTCAAAATAGTCTACTTGACTCGGAATGTTAAGATGCAACGTTTTAACACAGAGTATGGAGTAACAGTAATGGCAAGCGCTGGTGTGCAGTTGCACCCGGCAAAAGTTAGCGAAAACTGACTTTAGTAAAAGATTTTGAAAAAAGTTAATCGCTTTTTCACCAAAATCTCTAATATCTGCCGGCACAAACGAAAAACATGAAGGAGAGAAATCCTAGGAAACTATTCGCATGGTCAATCTCAAAACCACAGTCAAAGACATCGGCTTTACTCACGAAGATTTTGCAGCCCTACTTGATAAATATGACTATCACTTTAGCCCGGGCGATGTAGTAGCGGGTACAGTTTTTAGTATAGAACCCAGGGGCGCTCTGATTGATATCGGTGCTAAAACAGCAGCGTACATTCCCATTCAGGAAATGTCCATCAATCGAGTGGAAAGCCCTGAAGAGGTATTGCAATCGAACGAAACCAGAGAATTTTTCATTCTAACCGATGAAAATGAAGACGGACAATTAACCCTGTCCATCCGGCGCATCGAGTATATGCGGGCGTGGGAAAGAGTGCGACAACTGCAAGCAGAAGATGCCACAGTACGATCGCAAGTATTTGCCACCAACCGCGGCGGCGCACTCGTGAGAATAGAAGGCTTGCGAGGCTTTATTCCCGGTTCTCACATCAGTACCCGCAAACCGAAGGAAGAATTAGTCGCCGAAGAATTACCATTAAAATTCTTAGAGGTAGACGAAGACCGCAACCGCCTAGTGTTGAGTCATCGTCGCGCCTTAGTTGAGCGCAAGATGAACCGCCTCGAAGTCGGGGAAGTCGTCATCGGTACAGTACGCGGTATCAAGCCTTACGGTGCCTTTATCGACATCGGCGGCGTCAGCGGCTTGTTGCACATCTCGGAAATTTCACACGATCACATCGATACGCCTCATAGCGTTTTCAATGTCAACGACGAAGTGAAAGTGATGATCATTGACTTGGATGCCGAGAGGGGCCGGATTTCTCTCTCCACCAAGCAGTTGGAACCGGAACCGGGCGCGATGGTCAAAAATCGCGAATTGGTGTACGAAAAAGCTGAGGAAATGGCAGCTAAGTTCCGCGAGAAAATGCTGGCTCAAAAGCAAGCTAAAGCAGGCATCGACATTCCTGTAGATTCCATCGATGCTGATGATATCTCCGACGAACTCGAAGACGTGCCCTCAGCAATGGAAGAAGATCTGCCAGAAGATGTAGCACCGGAAGCAGCAGCACCGGAAGCAGCACCGGAAGCAGTATTAGATGTAGAGGAAGAAATCCCTCCGGCGACGGAAGAATAATATCGCAGTTAGTGTAATTAAAAGAGGGAAAATTCCCTCTTTTTTTTTGATTTAGTCATTAGTTATTAGTCATTAGTCGCTGCTGGCTGGTTGACGATTCCTCATTATTAATTACCGAAATATAAGATATTTCTGTAGATCGATGCAGCGATCGCACTTTGAATTAATACAAGTTGCAGATCGCTCTGCCTAAATAGGCATAGCCTTTATGCTGCTAATTTGTTAAGATTTATAAACATCAGGGACATCCGCACAAGTGCGAACTCATCAGCATTCTCAGGCAAGAACCAACGAGACAAGCAAATTACACAAAATAATACTTAGAAATTTCTTGCCCTGACGCTCATAGGCAAGCGGATCATGAACATTGAACTATTAAAAGAAAAATTAGAACAGCTCAAAAAACGTCCCAATGCGAGCAAAGGAACGATCGACCAAATCGAAAACTGGTTAACAAGTTCCCACATTTTGCAGAGATTGAGAATTAATCCTTACTACGTAGCAGGCGATACAGTCAAGAATGTTAAAAAAATTACTTCCGAATTTCTGCACGGAGTGAAAGCCGGTGCTTTCGACTTGCACTGGGATATTCACTGTCCCCACTGCAACATGATTACAGAAGAATTTAAGGACTTGGCAGACACATCAGAAATGTCTTTTTGCCAGATGTGCGATCGCGAGTTTAAAATTGATTTGCTCGATCGCGTCGAAGTTACTTTTTCCCTCAACAAAGAAATCGAAGACCCGCAACTGCGGCCCGTATGCGCTCCCCCTCCCGTACTCCAGAGCAAACTGCAACTGGTAACGCCTTTATACTGCACCCAATCGGAGATTGTCACCTTAGAAAACGGTCGATATCGCTACTGCTGTCCCCTGACTTTAGCTAAAGGGATTTTAAAGGTTGAAGGCGAAGAAACAGAAGAGATACAAGAAATTAAACTCCAGCAGTTGGCCGGCCCAGATTTCGATAAAAAAGAGCTGGCCGTGCGTCCCGGAAAAGTTAAGCTCGAATTAACTAATACCGAACACAATTTGTCGGGGCTGATTTTGCATTCAGATGAATTGCCCGATGAACTGACATTAGAACAACTGCCCCTGCGGCTGTCAGGAATGCAACTGCTTCATCACCCGGATTATAAGCGTTTGTTTGGCGATCAAGTAATATCGGAAAGAGAGCGAGTCAAGATTCGGGCGATTACTATTATGTTTACCGATATTACTGGTTCTACCAGAATGTACGAAACACTGGGAGATACAAAAGCTTACAATATTGTGCGCGACCATTTTGAAATTTTCTTTGAGTCGATCGAGAAATTTGGCGGAAAAGTAATTAAAACCATCGGCGATGCCGTCATGGCTTCTTTTATCAGCAACGAACAAGCAATTATGACAGCCACCGATGCTGTGGCTAGTTTCAGAAAGTACAATTCAAATCGCCAACAAGCAGAGTGGATTCAAGTCAGAATTGGTATTCACCGAGGTACGGCTTTGCTCGTAAATCTCAATAATTCGATCGACTATTTTGGTTCCACAGTCAACAAAGCTGCCCGGATTCAAAATCTTTCTAAAAGTGACGAAGTTTCGTTTTCCGAAGATGTTTACAGCGACCAAGCATTTTTGACAGCATTGAAAGCTGCTGGAGTGTCGGAAATTCACAAACGAGTTGAAGATTTAAAGGGCATACAAGGCGCACAAGTCACTTATACTGCTAGAATTAATACGGAATCAGTAATCGCACTTTCTGCTACACAGGTCGCTGAAAAAAGCTAAGTAGGTCAGCAGATATACTACTTAGTTATTGCCAGCCTCTCGGTGCGATCGTCCCGACAGCAGATAGAGTTCTTCGATCGCCCTCAGAGCATGGCTGCAACAGTTTAGCTTATCCTGAAGCGACTGCCGTTATAATGGCAACCTAAGCTCTAATAAAAATAGTCTGAATTAATCAGCCGCACGCTTACCAGATATGTTGGCGGCTCAATAACTGAAGTCGAGGACTTCACATCATGACTTCTCCTCAATTATCTCCAGAAAATACACCCGAATCGATCGCACCACCCGCCCTCGACATCGAACAATCAGCAAAAACCGATGCCCCCTTTCCCATTGTTGGGATTGCTGCCTCAGCAGGAGGGTTGGAAGCATTCACGCAGTTACTGAGCCATTTACCGAGCGATACGGGTATGGCGTTTGTGCTGATTCAGCATTTAGCCCCCGATCACAAAAGTCTGCTGAGCGAGATTCTCGCGAGAACGACGCAAATGCCTGTTAATGAGGTAAAAGACGGCATAGCTGTAGAGCCAAATCAAGTCTACGTTATTCCGCCCAACACCAAGATGGTGGTATCTAACGGCGCGCTGAAACTATCACCCCGCGAAAAGATTTATGGCAAATATATGCCGGGAGATGCGTTTTTTACCTCATTGGCAGTCGATCGCGGACACAAAGCAATCGCCGTAGTTTTATCCGGGGGAGACGGAGACGGTTCACTCGGGCTCAACGCCATCAAAGCAGCCGGAGGCATGACTTTTGCTCAATGTCAAGACACGGCAAAATTCGATAGTATGCCGATTACCGCTGTTGCCACAGGCAATGTCGATTTCGTTCTGCCACCGGAAAAAATTGCCGAGGAATTGGCAAACTATAGTCGCAATCCCCTTCTCACCGGTTCGCTTCACCTGAGAAAAGTTGAGGAATCGCCCGAAGAAGGAGATGCCCTGGCAAGTATTTTTGCGCTGCTAAAATCGGCCACAGGCGTAGATTTCAGCCACTACAAACCCACGACGATCGCTCGACGCATCCAGCGACGGATCGTGTTGTACAAGCTCGATAGCTTAGAGGATTACGCCCAATATCTTCGACACAATTCGGCTGAAGTCAAAGCTTTGTATGAAGAAATCTTGATCCACGTTACCAGTTTCTTCCGCGATCCCGAAGCCTTTGAAAAGTTAAGAGAGCTGGTTTTCCCCACGATTACCCAAAATAAATCGGCCGAAACTCCGATTCGGGTTTGGGTGGCGGGATGTTCGACAGGTGAAGAAGTTTATTCGATCGCCATTTGCTTGTTAGAGTTTTTGGGCGATCGAGCTATCCAGCCACCGATCCAGATTTTTGCCACGGACATTGGCGAACAGGCAATTGGCAAAGCGAGGTCTGGCGTCTACTCAGAAAACCAGATGGTAGATGTTTCACCAGAGCGACGTACTCGCTTCTTTATTGCCCAAGAGGAAGGTAGCTATAGAATCAGCAAGGCAGTCCGCGAACTCTGTATATTTGCCCGACAAGACTTAGGCAGCGATCCGCCTTTTTCCAATCTCGATTTAGTTAGCTGTCGCAATGTGCTGATCTACTTGGGAGAGTCATTGCAAAAGAAAGTGATGCCGATTTTCCATTACAGTCTTAAGCCAACGGGCTTTCTCCTGTTAGGCACTTCTGAGAGCACCGGAGAATTTTCCTACTTGTTTACTTCAGTGGATAAAAAGTCTAAAATTTATGCCAAAAAGTTGACTGCGACTCGTCCCAATTTTTCGTTTACGCCGAGTTCCTATCCCGTAGCTAAAGCACGTGAACGGCAGGAAGTGAAGGACAATTTTACGAATAGCTTTGATTTACAACAAGAAACTGACCAACTGATTTTAAATCGATATGCCCCAGCCAGTGTGGTAGTCAACGAGCAGATGAAAATCTTGCAAGTGCGGGGAGACATCGATCCTTACTTGAGAGTGGTAGCCGGAACGCCCGACTTAAACTTGCTGACAATGGCAAGGGCAGGCTTGCTGGTTGAGCTTCGCACCGCGATTTATCAGGCACAAACTCAGAACGTAACCATTAGGAAAGAAGGGGTATTGCTTGAATCGGGCGGACGATCGAGTATCGTCAATTTTGAGGTGATTCCCTTCCGGCCACAGGCAGTCGAAGGATGCTACTTTTTGGTGGTATTTGAAGAGCCTTCACCCACGGTGTTTAACCTCAGCATCCTTACTTCTGAAAGCTTAGATCAAGCTGATCTATATCCTCAAATTGAGCTGCTGAGGCAGCAACTTGCAGCCGCTAACCAACAAAAGAATGCGGCTCAAGCCCAACTGCAAGCAGTGATCCAGGATCAGGAAAGTCTCAACCAAGACCTCAAAGTTGCGAACGAAGAAATCCTATCGAGCAACGAGGAGTTACAAAGCACCAATGAGGAGTTAGAAACTGCCAAAGAAGAGATTCAAGCCACTAACGAGGAACTCACTACCACTAACGATGAACTTCGCAGCCGAAATATTGAACAAAGCCTGGTCAATAACGATCTAATAAATTTGCTTTCCAGTATCAATATCCCTATCTTAATGCTGACCAACGATTTACAGATTCGACGTTTTACGCCAACGGCACAGCAAATTTTTAGTGTGATTCCCACAGATGTTGGACGACCTTTTAGCGACATCCGCTCAACTCTAAACGTTCCTGGTTTGGAACAGATGATTTTGGAGGTGATTGATACTCTCCAGACGAAAGAACAAGAAGTTCAAACTTTATCGGGATATTGGTATAACCTCCGCATTCGTCCTTACCGGACAACGGAAAACCAGATTGACGGTGTGGTCATGGTTTTGCTGGATATTGATGCTCTTAAACGCAGTGTCAGAACCTTGGAGGAGGCCCGAAATTATGCTGAAACCATTGTGGAAACTGTGCAAACGCCCTTAGTCGTCCTAGATGCTGATTTCCGAGTGAATAAAGCAAATCGCTCGTTCTATGAAATGTTTCAGGTTTCACCGTCAGAAACAGCAAAATCTTCGCTGTTTGAGCTAGGCAACGGGCAGTGGAATATCCCCCAAGTGCGATGGATATTGGAAGATATTCTGGTTAGTGATGTTCAGCTTGAAAACTTTGAGTGGAATCACCTGTTTGAGCAGATCGGGCAGAAAACTATGCTGCTGAATGCTTGTAAACTTCAACGAGAAGACCAAGCTTTAATGATTTTGTTGTCGATCGAGGATATCACCGAGCGCAAGCAGTTTGAGGCAGTACGATCGCAGTTATTACTGCAGGAACAGTTGGCCCGCCAACAGGCAGAAACAGCCAACCGTAGTAAAGATCAATTTCTGGCGAATCTCTCCCACGAATTACGCAATCCTTTGACTCCGATCCTGGGCTGGTCACAAATTCTGCGTTCCGGGAAACTGAAGGAAGCAGCCGTTACTAAGGCTCTAGAGGTAATCGAGCGCAGCGCGAGGGCGCAATCTCAGTTAATCGAAGATATCCTGGATATTTCCCGGATTACCAGTGGCAAGCTTAAATTGTGCATTTGTCCGATCGATCTGCGGTTAGTGGTGCAAGCCGCGCTGGAGGGGGTTCAATTATCAGCCGAAGCAAAAAACATTCAAATTGTTTCGCAGTTGATTTCTACGACTGTTTTAGGGGATATCAATCGCTTGCAGCAAGTTGTGTGGAATCTTCTGTCTAATGCGATTAAGTTTACTCCGGCGGGGGGACGAGTGGAAATCACGCTCTCGGCGATCGAGAATCATGCTCAACTTCGAGTCAGCGATACGGGAAAAGGAATTGGGGCAGAATTTTTGCCGTATATTTTCGATCGTTTCCATCAAGGCGATGCCAGCAGCACTAAAGCGAATCAAGGGCTGGGATTGGGTTTGTCGATCGTGCGTCACCTGGTTGAATTGCACGGAGGAACTGTGCAAGCCGAAAGTCTGGGTGAGGAACAAGGAACTACAATGACTCTGAGATTGCCGTTGCGATCGCTGCCTCCAGAATTGACATCGGCGATCGATTTAAACTCCACTGCTTTGCTAGGGCCTTTAAACGCCTCTAGCGATCGCGTCCCCTCTCTAGAAGGCTTGCACATTTTAGCCGTAGATGATCAGATCGATACGCGCGACTTCTTACAATTTGTGCTGGAAGGCTACGGGGCTGAGGTTTTGACAGTTGCATCTGCCAGAAGTGCGATCGCTGCTTTGACGGAAAATCCGGGCAGATATGACGTGCTAATCTCCGATATCGGAATGCCAGAGGAAGATGGGTATTTCTTAATTCGAGAAGTGCGAGCTCTTGCTGCGGAAGCCGGAGGAGAAATCCCAGCCGCGGCGCTGACTGCCTATGCGAGCGATCAAGAACGCGAAAGGGCGATCGAAGCTGGTTTTCAAAGGCATATGGTTAAGCCAATCCAGCCGGTTGTACTAGGATTAATGGTGGCTAATTTAGTAGGACGATTTTAAATATTGTGGAGTTTTGATTTACGATGTTTGAGATTAGATGAGGCAGTTAAACTCTTGTCCCCCCCTTAAGAAGGGGGGTTAGGGGGGATCTCCGGATCGAGATTAGGAGGATGATGACCAAATACGCTTGCGTTAATACCAATTTAATGTGAAGTTGCACATATCTCGATCCCCCTCGCATCCCCCTGATTGTTGGGGGAATTTGAGCGGAATCTTGTCCCCCCCTTATTAAGGGGGGCTAGGGGGGATCGAGCCGAGATTAGGAGGATTATGACCAAATTAAACGACTCCAATTTCCACCTACCTTACAACCCAAAACTCATCCCTATCGCTAAGGAACTTCGGAAAAATTCAACTCCAGCCGAAAAGAAACTTTGGGAAGATTTTCTGAGAAATTTCCCTTTTCGAGTTTTGAGACAGCGACCGATCGACAATTTTATTGTAGATTTTTATTGTGCTGCTTTAAGATTGGTAATTGAGGTTGATGGCGAGAGTCATTTTACCGAACAGGGGAAACAATATGATGCGGAAAGAACAGGGATTTTCGAGGGGTATGGACTGCAAGTTGTCAGGTTTACGAATGTTGATGTGTTGCAGTGTTTTGAGGGAGTTTGTCAGGAGTTGTTGGGTGCGTGCGCTCGTCATTCTTAGCGCCAGATCCCCCCTAACCCCTTTTAATAAGGGGGGAACAAGAGTGCGATGGGGCATCTCGTAATAGTTAAGGCCAGATCCCCCCTAGCCCCCCTTAATAAGGGGGGGACCAGAGAGTTATGTTGCGCTAAAAACAATTGCTAGAAATAGCACAATATGAGACCATACAAAAAAACTATAAAAATTACGGAGTTCAGATTCTTGGTAACTATTAAATGTCGGGGCATTACCTTCTCGAATATCCAAGCCGTAATCTTTGACAAAGACGGCACTCTAGAGGATTCTCAAGAATTTTTGAGGCTTTTGGGGATGAAGCGAGCGCGCCTCGCAGACGCTCAAATTCCGGGGGTGGGAGAGCCTTTACAAATGGCTTTCGGCATCGAAAGCGGCAGCATCGACCCCACGGGCTTGCTAGCAGTCGGTAGTCGTAGGGAAAATGAGATTGTAGCGGCGGGATACATTGCGGAAACCGGCCGGGGATGGCTGGAATCTTTAACTATTGCGCGCCGCGCTTTTGACGAAGCGGACGAAATGTTTAAAAATAGTGCTGTTTCTCCTTTATTTGTCGGCAGTTTGGAGGTGCTGAAATATCTTTCGGAAGCGGGTTTAAAACTGGGAATTCTTTCGGCGGCTACGACGGAGGTTGTGCAGAAATTTGTGAAACACCACGCATTAGGTGACTACATTCAGTTAGAAATGGGAGTGGATTCAACGGTTCATAAACCAGACCCGAAATTGTTTTTGCAAGCTTGTGAGAAACTCGGAGTAAATCCCGCAGCAACTTTGATGGTGGGAGATTCAGCGGGCGATATTCAGATGGGTAAAAATGCGGGCGCGGCTGGCTGTATCGGCATTTGTTGGGGAAAGGCCGAGGTTAGTCATTTGGAAAATGCTGATGTGGCGATCGCATCTTTGGATGAAATTACAATTTTAGCAGATTGAGCAAACATCACATCGCCTGGGCAGATTTTGCTTGGGAAAATCTCGCTTGTAGCTGAGTCCAGATCCCCCCTAACCCCCCTTAAGAAGGGGGGGACAAGAGTGTTCAAAGTCTCCATTTTTTACGGGGAAGAGTCTTCTATTTCGTCCCCCCGCATTAAGAAGGGCGGATAAGAAAGAGCATTCAAAGTCCCCCTTATTAAGGGGGATTTAGGGGGATCTGGCCTCGGCTATAAGCGAGAGATACAAAGGTTTTTAATCTTAAGTTAACACGATAAAAAGCATTGCGGTGTCCCTACAGCTAACAACGCAAACCCAGAATTACGACATCTCTTTCAACGCCGTCAAGTTCCGCAACTTGTGGCAGATATCCCCACCGCTGAAAGCCAAATTTCTCAAACAATCTTACACTCGGCTGATTGTGAGCAAAAATTATTCCTATGAGAGTTTTAAGCTGCAATTCTGGACTCCGCACAATTGCCGATTGCAATAATTTTTGTCCGATTCCGCAACGTTGGCGATCGGATGCAACGTAGATGCTAACTTCTGCTGTATGCTGATAGGCAGCGCGTCCGTAGAAAATCTGAAAACTCAGCCAGCCAACAATATTTTGTTCTGATTCCATTACCCAAATCGGCCAGGAATTGGGGGAGTGTTCTCTGTACCACGGAAGGCGGCTTTCGACTGAGACTGGTTTTAAATCTGCTGTGGCGATTCTGCCTGGTATTGCTGCGTTATATATTTCGACAATTGCTGGCAAATCGCTTTCTTCTGCGTCGCGAATTTTCATCGTTGGGTTGACTGTTGACTGTTGACTGTTAACTAATGACTAATAACTAATGACTCTTGTACAGTTCCATAATATCGCTGACACCCATTCTTGAATTTGCTCCCAAAGTCAGCGGCGATGTGTGTCCTCGCTGCAAGTGTTCTGCCGCGGCACAGCCAATCATTGCGGCGTTGTCTGTACAATATTTTAATGGCGGAAACAATACTCGCAAGTTGTGTTTTGCTGCTGCTGCTTGTAAATTTTTTCGGAGTCCGCTGTTTGCTGCAACTCCCCCACCGACTACAATAGTGGTAAGCCCGAAATTTACGGCGCAGTCGATCGCTCTTTTTGTTAAACCCTTGGCTACTGTTTCCTGAAAGCTGGCCGCAATATCATTAATTGTAGAGGCAGGCAAGATTCCTTCCTCACCCACATCGTTATTTTGTTTCTTGAGTTTCTGTACTAATTGCAAAACTGCGGTTTTCAAGCCACTAAAACTACTGTCGTAGGGATGATAGCCGCCACCAGGCAAGGAAATTCTGCCTTCTGGTAGAGGGTATGCTTGGGGATTGCCAAGGGCAGCCAATTTGTCAATCAGCGGCCCGCCGGGATATCCTAGCTGCAACAGTCTCGCAACTTTATCAAAAGCTTCGCCGGCGGCGTCGTCGCGTGTGTGTCCTACTGTTTCATAAACGCCACAATCTTTGACATAAATAAAGCTAGTGTGTCCCCCGGAAACTAACAAACACAAAAACGGTGGCTGCAAGTCGGGTTCGGTAAGGTAAGAAGCGTAGATGTGCCCTTCGAGGTGGTGGACGCCTAAAAAAGGTTTTTGATGGACTATTGCCAAGCTTTTCGCCGCTGTCAGCCCGACTAACAATGCACCTACTAAACCGGGGGCACAAGTCGCTGCAATGCCGTCAATTTCTGACCAACTCAGGTTTGCTTCACCGAGACACTGGGCAATTACCTGATTGAGCATTTCTAGGTGACTTCGCGAAGCCACTTCCGGCACTACCCCGCCAAACTGCTCGTGGATTTTAATTTGTGATGCTACAACATTGCTGCAAACTTGACGATTCTTAACAATCGCTGCTGCTGTTTCGTCACAACTTGTTTCGATCGCGAAAATGGTTGCCATTAACTGGTAATTTTATTTGATAGGTTAGTTATTGCTAGCTTAACTAATTCGGCGCAAGTCCCCCGCTCTACCTGTACTCAGGTTATTGTTAAGGGATTTTTGCCCGATCGACAGGTAAGGTCATCATCTGATGCAAAGAAGGAATATCCTCGCGGTATTGCTAGCTCAGCATTGACCTATGAAAACGCTAATCCCTCATTCTATTGGGATTTGCAGCATCAATGATGGATACTTTACACTGTCAACAAACACGGTAATCTGGATTCCAGATCGGCAAGTTGAAATGCTTGTACAAAAACTTATTGTTTTGTAACAAAAGGAAACAATTCCATGCGACGATTGTTTGCTGCAATTTTAGTGTTGAGTGTCTGGATCAGTTTTGCTCCAGTTGCTTCGGCTTACAATTTAGTGCCGTGCAAGGACTCTCCCGAATTCAAGGAACTGGCTAAAAATGCCCGTTCTACGAATGGCGACCCCGCATCTGCTAAAGCAAGATTCGATCGCTATTCTCAAGCTATGTGCGGCCCGGAAGGATACCCGCACTTAATCGTAGACGGCAATTTGAGCAAAGCCGGAGACTTTTTGATTCCCAGCGTGCTGTTCTTGTATATTGCTGGCTGGATTGGTTGGGTAGGCCGTGCTTATCTGCAAGCAGCCAAAAAATCTGGCTCTCCTGAGGAAAAAGAGATTATTATCGATGTTCCAAAGGCAGTCCCATTGATGCTGAGTGGCTTTTTGTGGCCTCTAGCAGCTCTCAAAGAAATCACCACTGGTGAAATGTTTGCGAAGGACGACGAAATTACTGTTTCGCCGCGCTAGCAATTTGGGATTTTAGATTTTAGATTTTAGTTGGTTTACAAATTCCCAGCCTAAAATCCATAATCTAAAATCAGTTCGCATAATTTAAGTTGTCTCGACTTTTGAGGAGCAGTATTCATGCAATACTTTCTGAAGTATCTTTCGACCGCACCAGTATTGGCAGCAGCTTGGATGGTGATAACGGCGGGAATTTTAATTGAATTCAACCGTTTTTTCCCAGACTTGCTTTTCCATCCGATGCCATAAAAAATCAGTGGATTTAGGTTCCTAAACCTAGAAAAAAAGTTGAGAGTTTTGAAGTTGGAGCGGTGATTTATCAAGTTATGTCAAAGCTCAAATATCAAAACTCTCAAACCGGAGCATTGAGTAGAAAACCAGCACCTAAATGGGTGAAAACCAAGGATCTAAACTATTTAGTTATCAAATTAGTTCCCAATGACTAATGACTAATGGCTAATGATTAATGATTAATGACTAATGACTAATATTGTGAATCGATGAAGTCTTATCTCGCCGCAGCAATTCAAATGACTAGCTTGCCTGACCTGCAAAAAAATTTGGTTCAGGCAGAGGAATTAATCGACCTGGCAGTGCGTCGGGGTGCGGAGTTAGTTTCCTTACCAGAAAATTTCTCGTTTATGGGAGAAGAGGAGGAAAAGATTGCTTCTTCAGAGGCGATCGGGATCCAAAGCGAAAAATTCCTCAAAACGATGGCCCAGCGATTCCAGGTAACGATTCTGGGCGGCGGATTTCCAGTGCCGACGGAGGGGGGGAAGGTATACAATACTTGTTTGCTGGTAGACCCAAACGGCACTGAAGTGGCAAGGTACAGAAAAGTACATTTGTTCGATGTGAATGTGCCAGACGGTATTACTTACAGGGAATCGAACACTGTGAAAGCTGGTGAAGATTTGCCACCGGTTTATGTGTCGCCGGAGTTGGGGACGCTGGGACTTTCGGTGTGCTATGACGTGCGGTTCCCGGAAGTGTACAGGCATTTGTCGTACAAGGGGGCTGATATTTTGTTCGTGCCGGCGGCGTTTACTGCTTACACTGGCAAGGATCACTGGAAGGTTTTGTTGCAAGCTAGGGCGATCGAGAATACTTGTTATATGATTGCCCCCGCACAAACTGGCCGCCACTACGGCCGCCGTCAAACTCACGGTCACGCGATGATTGTAGACCCTTGGGGTGTGGTTTTGGCGGATGCTGGAGACGAACCGGGTGTGGCAATTGCAGAAATTAATCCCGATCGACTAGAACAAGTCCGCCGCCAGATGCCATCTCTGCAACACCGGGTTTTTCTGTGAAGGAATTTTGAGACCCATTGGGTCTCAAAATCTCAGTCCTACTGGGCCAACCGACGTGAAAAGTTTTTATTCGATCAAGTAATTGTGTCGGTTCGTACACACAATTAGTTAGATCATGTGCGTGCGATCGACAACAATAAGCGGGTGGGGGCGGATTTACGCTGATCTATGAGTGATATTGTCGATCGGAACTGACTCTGGCCCCGACAGCTTAATGATATTGTTTTTTCCTGCAGATGAACGGCCAATAACTCGCGATAAAATGTCTAAGGCAGGTTCAATGGGCGTGCACTTCTGCTAAAAGGCGAATTAGCGAAAGTAGAATTGCACGAAATGCGTCTTTTTGGAGAAATGAAACACACTCTTTCGGTTTTAGTTGAAGATGAAGCGGGTGTCCTCACTCGAATTGCTGGTTTATTTGCCCGTCGGGGTTTTAATATTGAAAGTCTGGCCGTTGGCCCGGCGGAACAAGGGGGAGTGTCTCGGATTACGATGGTTGTACCCGGAGATGACCAAATTATCGAACAGTTGACAAAGCAACTGTACAAGTTGATTAACGTGCTTAAAGTTCAGGATATAACGGAAATTCCCTGTGTGGAACGGGAGTTGATGTTGCTGAAAGTTAATGCTGCTAGCGGGACGCGATCGGAGATCATTGAGTTAGCTCAAATTTTTAGAGCGCGAGTGGTGGATATTGGTGATGATACGCTGACATTGGAAGTTGTGGGAGATCCCGGTAAAATGGTGGCGATCGTCCAGGTTCTGAATAGATTTGGGATTAAGGAAATTGCTCGTACTGGGAAAATTGCCCTGACGCGCGAGTCGGGGGTAAATACTGAGTTTCTCAAATCTTTGGAAGCGAAAGTTTAAGGAAGTTGACGGTTCACGGTTGACTGTTGACTGTTGACGGTTCACGGTTCACGGTTCACGGTTGACTGTTGACTGTTGACGGTTCACGGTTGACCCTTCGACTTCGCTCAGGGCAATGTGGTTGACTTTGGACTGTTGACTTTTGACTTGTATTGGTCCTTAATTAATTGTTGGCTATTAATTATTTAAAGAAGGTAATAGGGAAAGCTTTCAACAGCTACAAGTTTATCAATTAGCTGAAAAAATATCAAACGAAATATGGTTTATGGTTAAAAAATGGGACGAGTTTACGAAGGATACGATGGGCAAACAAATAGTGTGATCGGCTGATAGTGTTGGTGCTAATCTTGCAGAAGGACAGGGACGCTATAGCTGCCAAGATAATCAGCGTTTTGTTAAAATTGCCAGAGGCTCCTTAAACGAAACAAGACACTGGTTAAGACTTGCCTACGCTCGAAATCTTTTAACCCAAGAACAGAGCGATCGCCTGCTTCCCTTATTAAATGAACTTTCACCAAAACTTAATGCTTATCTTAACTCACTAAAACAAAAAGCCAAAGGTTAACAGTCAACTGTTAACAGTCAACAGTCAACCGTCAACAGTCAAATTACCATTTAGGTTGACTTTCTATCAAAAATGTGGCTGCGATGCTGTCTATAGGCTTTGAGAAAAAGTATCCTTGTCCGTATTCGCATTGCAGCGCTCTGAGTAAATTAAGCTGTTCGCTGGTTTCGATTCCTTCAGCAATTACATCCATACCTAAATGACTGGCTAAAATTAAAATAGTCTGTACAATCGCTTCGTTGCCTTCATCTTCAGTCATGCGGCTGACAAAAGCTCGATCGATTTTTAAAGCATCCGTTGGAAAAGTGTGCAGGCGGCTCAAAGAAGAATAGCCAGTGCCGAAATCGTCAATATATAATTGAATCTCTAAATTTTTCAATTCCGCGAGGATAGCGACTGCTGATTCGGCATTCTCCATGATGACGCCTTCAGTAATTTCTACCTTTAAAGTGCGGGGGTCAAGCTGAGTTTCTTGTAAAATTTCGCGAATGCGATCGATTAAATCCGGTTGTTTAAATTGTTGGTTAGAAAGGTTGACGCTGACAGTCAACGGCGGATTTTCTGGGAATTTTTGGTGCCACTGGTGGATCTGATGGCAAGCCGATCGCATCATCCACCAGCCAATAGGTATAATCAATCTAGTTTCTTCTGCTACTAAAATAAACTCGCCAGGAGCTACGACACCCCGCTGCGGGTGATACCACCGCAGCAGCGCTTCAAAACCGCTGATTCTACCAGTAACTAGAGAGACGATGGGCTGATAGTAAAGCTGAAATTCTTGGGAGTCTAAAGCGCGTCGCAGGTCGTTTTCCAGTTGCAAAAGGGCGACGGCGCGAGTGTGCATACTTAAGTCAAAAACTTCGTGGCGAGCTTTGCCCAATCCCTTAGCATGATACATGGCAGCATCTGCATCTCGGAGCAGTTCTTCAGGTCGATCGTACAACATGGGGAACGGGACATTGGGAACAGGAGAGTCGGAAGATAAGCAAGACAAAGAAGTTTCCCGATCGATATTTCCCAGATGTTCGGGACTCGACAGTTTGCTGGTTTCCCTTGAATACCGAGGCAAACCAGAACAAACAATTCCAATGCTAGCACTGGTAAAAACTTGATATTCGTTAAGGTAAAAAGGCTCTGCCAGTTCCGCTTGCACTCGTTCGGCAATCTGGATCGCATCCTCGGTGCTTTTGATATTTTCCAGCAAAATAGCGAACTCGTCGCCGCCAAGACGCGCAACAGTATCTCCAGCACGCAAACAGATTCCCAGGCGCTGCGCGATCGCGATTAGCAACCGATCGCCCACTAAATGCCCCAAACTATCGTTAACAACCTTAAAGCGATCAAGATCGATAAACAGCACCGCAAACAAAATTTCGGGGCGGCGTTTTGAAAGATTGATCGCGTGCCCCAAGCGATCCATAAATAAAGCTCGGTTGGGCAAACCGGTTAGCATATCGTGCAAAGCATCGTGTACCAACTTATCTTCTGCTATTTTGCGGAGGGTAATATCTTCGACAGTGCCTTCGTAGTAAAGTAAATTTCCGTCAGGGTCGCGAACTGCCCGGCCGTTCTCGGAAACCCAGATAGTAGTGCCGTCAGCGCGGTAAACTTGAGACTCGAACTCAGACACAAAACCTTGTTTTTCGATCGCACGCAAAAACTCGACGCGGCGGTTGGGATCGAGGTAAAGTTGGCGGTCGATGTTGCGTATGTTCGCGATCAATTCGGCAGCCGAGGAGTAGCCGTAAATTCTCGCCAAAGCAGGGTTAGCGCTGAGGTAGCGCCCGTCAGGCGTTATCTGGAAAATGCCTTCGATCGCATTTTCAAAGATACTGCGGTATTTCTCTTCCGCCTGTTGCAGCGCGAATTCTGCCTGCTTGCGATCGCTGATATCGGTCAACGTGCCGAGATAGCCTAGAACTTCACCGCTTTTCGTCATTTCTGGCACTGCTTGCCAAAATACCCAGGTTGTGAAGTCACCGTTGCAAAAACGGTACTCTAACTTACAGGGCAACTTATCTGTGACAGCGCGATACCACTGGCTCAAAACACGATCGCGGTCTTCGGGATGCAAACTTTGCGCCCAACCTTCGCCTAGTGCCTTTGGTGCAGTCAGTCCCGCCATCTCCAAAAATCGCTCATTGACGTACAAGCAATCTCCAGCAGCGTCGGCGCGGAAAATCCCGACCGGCAGTATTTTTGCCAAGGTGTAATAGCGGTATTCACTTTCTAGCAGTGCGCTGGCAGCTACTTTAGTCTCGGTGATATCAAACATGGCGCCTTGAAGGATGACAGATTTGCTTGCTTCATCGCGAACTGCGGTCGCTTGATCGCGGAACCAGACTACTCGACCGTTGCGGGCGATCGCGCGGTATTCTGAAACCAGCGACCCCTCGCAGAAGATATCTTCTCCATCGGTGAATTTCTGTGTAGCGTTTTCAACTAACACGCGGTCACGGTCTTCTGGGTGAACGAGTTTCAGCCACAGGTCGGGATCGGCTCTCCATTCAGCTACAGAATAACCTAGAAAAGTCTCGATTTGCGGGCTGATGTAAAGTTTGGCAGCCGTGCGGTTGAGGGGAGAAATGTAGGTGACAGCCGGCATTTGTTCTACCAGGGCGCAGTATTTCGCTTCTACAGTGGACAGTGCTGCTTCTAGGCGTTGCCGCTCTAATTCGGCGGCGGCCCGTCCGGCAAAGATGCTGAGAATTAATCGGAATTTGGCAAGATGTGCTTCCACCAGGGGGCGATCGTGGAAAATACAGATAATACCTAAAGGTTCGCCGTAAGAGTTTTTCAGCAAGACTCCCAGGAAACTGCGCGCACCTGTTACTACCGGTCTGCGGTCTTCTGGAAAAGTTTCCCAGAGGTAGTCAGGACAGGAATACATTCCCCCCTCCAGCACCCGCGCTTCGGGAGTATTGGCGGTGTCGCACTCAAAGTTTGGCTGCTGCTGTCCGTCGCTCCAAAAACTAATAACTTGCAATCTATCGGCAGCAGCATCGGTGCGTGGCTTCGACTTAATCGATTTGGCAACGACGGCGGTGCGAACTCCGAGTGCTGAGGCTAAGTGGCAAACTAAGGCATCAAAGAATTCTGCTCCCCCCGGCGAATCAGTACCTGCTAGGATTTCGCCCAGCAAATCTTCCTCTAATTGCGCGAAAGCATTAACTTTGGGAGGATTCTCGGCATTCGGGCGATCGGGATTTTCCCCCATCGAACCCGAAATGCTCAGACTTAGGGTTTTGCAGGTTCCAGGCCCCACAATAGGCGAAGAATTCACAGTTAGGCGCTGTTGCTTAGCCAAGAATACAGCGTGCCCAATACCTAAAACTTTACCCAAGAAACTGTCAGTTGCCGGCCACCGATTTGAGTTCGGGCAAATCAAAAAGTTTTTCCGCATTTTCAATCTCCCAGATAAATCGTCGGGTTTTAATTCTGCCAACTGCCGTTGCTCGTCGGCTAGCGGTAGACTAGATGGCCTTCGCTGACACTTGAGATAAATCGCCGACACCACGGCTAAAGTCGCCAATAATCCCAGAAGATATGCAAGAATCTCAAAGTAAAAAAATAAATCTAGATCGAACATCGATTAGCACCGCTCGACAATTGTTGTAGTTATCTGAAGCCAATCTATTTAAAAATAACTAAGTATCGTCACGGATGGGTAACGAATACAAGGTCAGATCGCCGTGAAGGCGACAAGAGAGTTAACAGTTCCCAAAAAACCTGGCAATATTTGACACTGCCGAACTCTTTGTGGTTTTTTTCGTACAGGCTGAACCCGTACAGGTGAAATTTTAAACACATATATAGCCTTTCTCAGAAAGATGAGGTACTCATGGGCATAGGGCATAGGCCTCCGTGGGCATAGGGCATAGGGCATAGGGCATACCTCACTTTTTTGAGAACCGCTATATACGATTGTGGCACTCCTCTAAGGGGGTGAGTTTACGTTTACTTTTCTAATTATATTTAACGCTGCATTCACATCAGCATTAATTCGACTTTCATTCCAAGACCGAAACCACTCGCGTTTACCGATCTTACCCTGGTAAGACTCTTGCTTACCGACAGGCTCTAAATCCCCAAATCTGCACTTATTTGTATAATATGCTTGTGTCAATATTACCTTGATACCGACTAACTCAGTTTTGTAAGTAATAAATTTTATGGGCTGGCTATGAGGAATTACGCCAAAAGCATGATGCTTTTTTGGTAATTTTATATTCTGTTTATTCCTCACATTTGTGCCAATAATTAACTGGATTATTTTCTCATCCTCCAACCGCTTGATAATCAAACTGCTGGTCTGATGAAGGTAGTTTTCTAAAGGCTTGTTTCGATTAAATGTGATTTGCTGGATTTGGCGCGTGGTAGATTTTTCCTGGTCATTATTTGACAGTAAAAATGCTCTGCGTTGATTGAAACCTTGATTAATTGATTTGAGATGTTTTTTAGCATAAATAGTTGGAGTAAATGTTGGCTTATTAGATGCCAAAGCGACGAAGTGATCAATCCCTAAATCTATACCTGCTCTGAGGTGGTAATTTAAATCCACCAACGTTACAGGCTTTTGATTAGCAACCTCAAAAAAGTAGAGCGCTGTTGCAGGAACTACGCTTACCTTGATGACATTTTGGGATTTTGTATAAAAAATTATGTCACTTTGAGATAAATGAAGTAGTCCCTGATTGGGGTTTATACCCCTTTTTTTTATGGATTGGTTATCAGAACTGAACAAGTTACGCGTACAGATTTTATGTTGGTATTGGGGGATGCTGGGTAGGAATGAAAATCGAGGGATATCTGGGTCATAAGCTATTCTTGAATTTTGGCAATCCTCCCAATCGTGAATAACTTGTTTGAGACCTTTGTTTCTAATTTTAGCAGTGAATGATTGAGAGCAGTCTCTAGGTTTTAAGATGGCAAACAACTGTCTGATAATTTTAGTTCCACCAACTTTATATCCCGAACTGAAAAAGTGTTTTATCATAAATGTTTACCATGATTGTAGATTTTCTTTTGACATAAATGATAAATCATCAAACTGTTTATAAAACTGATGCTGACGATCTATGTAATGCCTTTCAACAACAATCATAAATTTGGGGATAAACGAAAAGTTTTTTGTTGCTTTGGTAAGCAATATACAATAAAGTCTAGGGATTATCTGATCTAGTGTAACACCCATGATGAAAGCGATAGTTTTTCAAACCCCCGGCAGCCCATCCGTATTGAAACTGCAAGATATCCCCGCCCCTACTATACAAACAGAAACTGAAGTTTTGGTACGGTTGCGAGCGGCGGGTATCAATCCGATAGATACTAAGTTGCGATCGCGCGGCACTTTTTACCCCGACAAAACTCCTCACGTTTTGGGGTGCGATGGTGCTGGAGTCGTAGAGGCTATCGGTGCTGGTGTGCAAAGTTTCCAAGTGGGAGACGAGGTTTTTTTCTGCAATGGCGGTTTGGGCGGGTCGATCGGTACTTATGCTGAGTTTGCCGTTGTAGACGAACGCTTTCTCGCCCTCAAGCCTGCTGCTTTAAGTTTTGCTGAGGCGGCGGCGGCACCGTTAGTTTTAATTACAGCTTGGGAATCGCTGTACGATCGAGGGCGCTTGCAAGCGGGTCAAAAGGTGCTGATTCAAGCTGGTGCCGGCGGTGTGGGCCACGTCGCGGTACAGTTGGCGAAGTTACAGGGTGCAGAGGTTTGCACGACTGTTAGTTCTGAGGAAAAAGCCAATTTTGTCAAGCACTTAGGTGCAGATGCAGTTATTTTATACAAAAATACCAATGTTGTCGATGAGGTTTTGACTTGGACTCAAGGACAAGGAGTTGATTTGGCTTTCGATACAGTCGGGGGAGAAACTTTTTACCAAACTATTCCGACTGTGAAAATTTATGGAGATTTGGTAACAATTTTGGAACCCGATCCAGCTTTGGGGAATTTGAAAACAGCGAGAATGCGGAATCTGAGAATTAGTCTGGAATTAATGTTAACACCGATGCTAGAAGGTTTGGTGGAGGAACAGGAACAGCAGGCTCATATTTTGCAGAAGTGTGCTCGTTTGTGCGATCGCGATTTACTAAAAATTCACGTCAGCAAAACTTTCCCTCTCGAAGAAGCGCAAGCCGCTCACGAACTGTTAGAAACAGGCTCAGTAACTGGTAAAATAGTGCTTGAAATTGGGGGCTAAAAATGCGGATTTTTTAATTTGCGGGTTGAAGAATCGCAGGCGATTGAGAATTGCAGGCGATTTCAAAAGACTGTTTGCGAATTAAAAAAGCGTGAAACCAAACATCCCATAATCATCGCAGGAAAGCTATAGCAATCCTTGCAGGAGTCGTAAAATTTTTACCCCACCCCAACCCTCCCCGATGCCTTGGGGAGGGAGTAAGAAATTCACAAATGATTTAGGATTGCTATATAAAAAAGAGCGAAAACCGCATAGGGAAAATGCCACTGTCGATCGACAAATTTGGGCGTCAACTGCTGAAGTTGACACGACGAAAGGCACGGCGCCGTGTCCTAATTTTGGATAACTAACGGCGATTTACTTGTAACCAAATTTCCAGCGTCACCAGCAGCCACAGCTTCAGCCCATAGCGGGGAAAAACTTCCCCACGATAGTTTAGCCATTCGCGGATTAGTGTTCGATCGAGGTAAGGCGCGATCGCCGCATGACGATTCAGCAGCAACGATCGCGCTTGCCGCTGCCAATCCCTCAAAAACCACTGCTGCATCGACATCACCATGCCGCTTTTCGGACGGTTGACAATGACATCGGGCAGCAAATCCGCCACAGCAGCCTTGAGAACCGCTTTTTCCTGCGCGCCCGAAAGCTTATATTCTGGCGGAATTTGCAAACTCAGCGCCACCATCCGCGCATCGAATAGGGGCGATCGAGCTTCCAATCCCGCCGCAGCCGTGAGATTATTCACCTTGGTCAAAATGTAATCGGCTCCTTTAAACTCAATATTGAGCCGCATCAGCCGATTCAAAAACGTCGTTTCTGTCTGTTGCAATTCCTCAGCAAAGACGGAAGGCGCATTCTTCACCTTTTCCCAAACCTCCGGCTTCAGCAAACGTGGCAAATCCACATAGCATTTCTGAAACAAAGTCAAGTAAGCTGCGATCGGATCTGGTTTACCCTGAATCGAACCATACAAACTGTTGAGTAACATCGGCTTATTTTTCGGCCCGCCAAAGCACGGATCGCCACCTTCGCCATTCAGTACCACGTCTGCGAATTGCTTTGCCGATCGCCCCAACAGCAAATTGGGAACCGTCAAGCCTTCCCCCACCGGATCATCCATCGCCGCCAGCGTTTCCGGCAGCAACTCCCAAATTTGCTGCGGCGAAACTTCCAAAACGTGGTGCTCAGTGCCACAATGTGCCGCAACGATGTTGGCAAATTCAATCTCGCTGGGATATTGAGCGCCAAAGTGCATCGAAAAAGTGTGTACCGGATGATCGTGCAGCCTTGTGGCGATCGCCGTGACGCAACTTGAATCAATACCACCCGAAAGATATGCTGCGACTGGTTCGCCCGCTGGTAGCGCTGACTGCACCAGTTGTTCCAAAAGCGATCGCACTTGTTGACTATGCCATTCCAAAGGGCGATCGGCGTTAGCAATTTGCTCCTGTGGCTGCCAGTATCTCTGCACCTCAACATCCGGTAAGTACAGGTAGCTACCGGGCCGCAACTCTCGCACCGCTTCCCACAGCGTTTGTGATCCGGGTACAAAGGCACAGCACAAGTAGTCGCGCAAAGCAACTAAATCAAGTTCTCGATCGTGATATGGATTGAGCGATCGCAGTCGAGGCGCGATCCAGCGAGTCGTTCCTGTACGGGTGTAATAGAGGGTTTTTGCTCCCACGCGATCGCGCCCCAGACACAAGGTTTGCTCGTCTCGATCCCACACAGCAAGAGCAAATTGTCCTGACAGCAATTTCAGAGTTTCAATCCCCGACTGTTCCCATTGCCGCGCGACGATCGCCAAATCGGTCAATCCATCTGTATCAATCTGTTGTTTGAGCATGGGGGTGCGATCGAAGCAGCAGTCACCTACCAGCACAAATCGCTGATTGGGGCTGAAGGTGGGTTGATCTCCGATTATGGCAAAACCGGAAGTCTCCCAAGTTGCAGGGTGCGATCGGGCTTCTGGGCCCCAAGCAATGACCCAATTAGGGTAGATAGACTTCTGAGTCTGCATTTTAAATTAGACATCTCCCATAATTAATTATTGTGGAACAGGCATCTTGCCTGTTCAAAACAGGCTTTTCTAGAGAGGACTATTACATTAAAAAACGTTTGAAAGTAACTTATAAATCAAGCGAAAAATAGCTGTTCCAGCGATCGCACCCAAAGCACCCAACCATCCCACAAACAACACGCCAGTGATCGGAGAAGTCGGATAAATCGCAAGTGCCGCCGTCTGTAAAGCCGGGAAAAACCACAGCAAAGCCACAGTACCTGCACCAATAATCAACATCTCAGTTTGTTCGATCGCCCTGCGGTACTGGCCGTAAATCAAACCCGCCACAATCATCCCCAACAATCCGATACTCAAGCCAGGAGACGGCAGCAAACTCGTCAGGGCGATCGCCAGCACCCCCGCCTCAAAACCCGTAAACGCCGCCCCCGACAAAACCTCCCAAATCGAAAAAGTCGCTCTCTGCAAAGGTTGTAGCCCTCCAGGAGGTGTTGCAGGAACCCGTACAGGAGGAGGTAGAGTCGGTTGAAGAGGTATCGGAGGCGGCGCCACCACGACTGTAGGTGGTTGAGAATGTTGTTGAGACCCAGACATCAGAGCCGCTTCCACCTCCCTCGCAGATTGAAAACGCTGGCTGGGAGCTGATAATAACATTCGATCGAGAACGTGAGCCAAACGCGAACTTACCTGCACCCGCGATTGCCAATTCCACTCATTTCTGTAACTATCAAACAACTCCGTCGGCTGCAAACCACTCAGCAAAGTAATACAAGTCACACCCAAAGCATACAAATCGGTTGCCGGATAAACTTCTTGCCCGCTCATCTGTTCTGGCGGAGCATAACCCAAAGAATAAATACCAGTCGAAGCTTTTGCACTCCCAACACTTTGTGTTACTTGTTTAACAGCCCCAAAATCTAATAAATAAAGCCGACCATTTTTACCCCGCATAATATTAGCAGGTTTAATATCTCGGTGAATCGAACCGCGAGAGTGCACAAAATCAAGAACCTTCAAAATTTCCCGCAGCACCTCCACCGTTTCCGCCTCCGAAAACTTGCCTTTAACAGCTAGTTCATCCTCCAAATTTTTACCGTCAATAAATTCTTGAACTAGATAGAAAAACTGATCGTTTTTTCCCGGCTGCAAACTCGTAACAGTCAGCTCAAAAAAAGCCAGCAAACTCGGAATTTGGGAATGTTCGTTTCCCAGTTCTTCCAGCACCGCCGCTTCCCGTTCAAACAGAGTTTGAGCGATTTTTAGCTGGGGCGGAGTCAGAGTTACCGACGGCTGCAAAAGTTTAGCCACGCACTGCCGCATCGCTGGAGTATAGCGGTCTCTCGCCAAAAATGCCGCCCCAAAACCGCCTTGACCCAACAACCTGACGGGCAAATAGCGCCCGCCCAAAATTAGCGGCATCCCGCAAGTCGTGCAAAACTTTTGCTGCACGGTTTTCAGCAGCGAACTGTCATCGAGGTCGGGAAAATAGTTTTGAGGGCGCGGGCAGCCCGGTCGGGTGCAGTAAACTTCCATTTTTGTTTGCTAAGAAGAAGGAAGAGGGAAGAAGGAAGAGGGAAGAAGGAAGAGGGAAGAGGGAAGAAAAAGCGATTGTTAAATCAGATTTCGATTTCTCAACTAACCGCGAACTGCTAACTGCCAGCGACCTAAGAGATTAACTTCCCGCCGAGTTGGGAGTTGCTATTTCTATGAATCCCAAATCGAGGGCCGGGGGTTCTTTCTTCTCCAAGATGGTCGAATAAGTAGCAAACTGGGGCAAAATTTCATTGCTGAAAGCCTCTGCTGCTTTAGAACGGTAGCGGTTGGGGTTGTAAATCAGCGACAAAATGCGAGTTACCAAAACTTCGTCCATTTGAGATTTGTGCAAAACGCCCATGAGCAACTCTTTTTCGATCGCCGAAACCGAGACAAAAGCAGCTCCCAGCCCGGACTGAACGGCATTTTTAATTGCTTCGATCGAATTTAGTTCCATCTCTATTTTCAAGCGGCGCGTGTCTATGCCGCAGCGAGTCAGTACCTGATCGATTACTTTGCGGATTGTAGACTGCGAATCGAGGGATATAAACTGCAATTTGTAAAGGTCTTCTTTTTGGATAGTTTCTTGTTGTACCATCGGATGAGATGGAGGGAGAATCAGAGCCAGTTCGTCCTCAGCGTAAGGAACAATTTCTAAAGCTTCTACAAGTTCGGTAGGAATTTCTCCGCCAACAATTGCCAAATCGATTTGCCCGTTGGCCACACTCCACGCCGTGCGGCGGGTCGAGTGAACGTGAAGTTGTACCGCTACATCCGGGTACTTTTGGCGAAACATCCCAATCATCCGGGGCAGCAAATAGGTTCCCGTTGTTTGAGAAGCGCCGACGATCAAAGTACCGCCTTGAAGATTTTGCAAGTCTTCCAGAGCTCGACAAGTTTCCTGGCAAAGCGATAAAATTTTCTCCCCGTAACTCAGCAGCAGGTGTCCGGCTTCGGTCAGTTGAGCCCGCCGCCCCCCCCGGTCAAACAGCGGCACGTCCAATTGTCTCTCTAAGTTTTGCACCTGCAAGCTAACTGCTGGCTGGGATACATAGAGGCTGTCCGCGGCGCGTTTGAAGCTTCCTTCAGAGGCGATCGCCTTGAGAATGCGTAACTGGTCTAAAGTGAAAGGAAGGTCAGACATATATCTAAATTGTCAGTTGTCAGTTGTCAGTTGTCAGTTGACGGTTGACGGTTGACTGTAGGCAGCGAACAGCAAACAGCGAACAGTCAACAGCGAACAGTCAACAGCGAACAGCGAACAGTCAACAGTCAACAGCGAACAGTGAACAGTTAACTGACTGATAACCGCTGAATGCTCCCATAGATACTTTGTGACACAAATTGGCCGAGAATCAATAACTTTTCTTAATATTTGCAATGACGATCGACTTGGCGCTCGACTCCCACTTAGTTATTCTGGGCCTGTTACTGGTTTTTGCGATCGCCCACAGCGGTTTAGCAGCCCTCCGGCCCAAAGGTGAAAAGCTGATCGGGCCGAGACTTTATCGCGTTTTGTTTGCCCTTGTCAGTTTGCCGCTAGCCGTCATTCTGATTGTCTACTTTTTCAACCACCGCTACGACGGCGTGCAGCTTTGGCAAGTACAGGGCGTCCCCGGAGTTAAACCGGCAGTTTGGATACTTTCGGCAATTTCCTTTCTGTTTCTGTACCCAGCAACTTTCAACCTCCTAGAAATTGCCGCCGTCCAAAAGCCCCAAGTTCACCTCTACGAAACTGGCATCATTCGCATCACCCGTCACCCGCAAATGGTGGGACAAGTGATTTGGTGCGTGGCCCACACCCTGTGGATTGGCACTAGCTTTACCCTTGTCACTTCCATCGGTTTGGTACTTCACCACCTGTTCGGAGTCTGGCACGGCGACAGTCGGCTTCAGGCTCGTTTTGGAGAATCCTTTGAAACCATCAAATCTCGAACATCAATCATGCCTTTTTTGGCAATCCTACAAAAGCGTCAAACCCTTGACTTGCTTGAATTTCTGCGCCCTTCCTATCTAGGTGTAGTCATTTTTACGGGCCTGCTGTGGGAAATTCATCCTTTTTTGATGCGTGTCACTAGGAACATATACTGGTAGCATGATCCCTAGGATAGAAAAAAAATTATTAAATTTTGAGGGCTCATGGTGTTGTCGGTTAGCGAACGCACTTTTGCACAAGAGGTGTTTCAAGCCTCTACCCCCGTTTTAGTTCACTTTTCGGCTCCTTGGTGCGGTTTGTGCCGCGCGATCGACCCCACGCTTAAGACTTTTGAGTCACAGTGGGCAGAAAAAGTCAAGCTGGTCGGGGTGAATGCCGATCAATGTTTTAAGTTGGCCCACACTTATCGGCTGACAAGTCTGCCCACGCTGATTTTGTTTGAGGGCGATAAAGTTCGATTTAGATTGGAAGACTACCAAGGACGTGAGGAACTGCGGCGGACTCTGGATTCCTGGATGCTCGCGGCTCACGTAGCTTCCCCATCTCAACGGCTGCAACTTCAGGAAGTAGCCAACCGGTAATTGTTCCAAGGCATTCGGCTCTTGTGTAGAAGGCATTGGGCTTTTATGTCGGAAGCAGAAGGCATTCCCCATTTGTCCATCAACCATCGGACACCAAAATAAATCTCGCAGTCTTGAACACACAGGACTGTGAGATTTGTCCTATAGTTTCCCTTGCCACAGGAATAATAATTTTCGGAGTAGGGTGCGATCGTCTCGCTGGCGATGAAAAAATTAGTGCGATCGTCTCGCTCGCGATTGCACTCAGGTATAGCGATACTTAAAGAATTGGATCAAGTATTTTGGCCCAGTGGCGCAGGCGTGTGTCACAATTGTTTACAGTTTTGGCAATATCTAGTAGAAACTTTAAACTACCTATCAGTCATGGAACTGCTTTATCAATATGCTTGGCTGATTCCTGTACTGCCACTGGCAGGCGCAATGCTAGTAGGTCTAGGCTTAATCACCTTTAACCAGGCAACCAACAAGCTCCGACAAGCGAATGCGATATTAATCGTCTCCGCACTCGGCGGGTCAATGGTACTCTCCTTCGCATTGCTGTGGAGTCAACTACAGGGCCACGCACCCTACACCCGCAGTATTCAGTGGGCTTCTGCTGGCGACTTCTCGCTGAATATGGGCTATATTATCGACCCCCTAACGTCGGTGATGCTGGCGATCGTCACTACGGTCGCCTTTTTGGTGATGATTTACACCGATGGCTACATGGCTCACGATGACGGGTACGTGCGCTTTTACGCCTACCTGAGCATCTTCAGCGCCTCGATGTTGGGTCTCGTAGTCAGCCCAAACATCGTTCAGATTTACATTTTCTGGGAACTCGTAGGTATGTGTTCATACCTGCTAGTCGGATTTTGGTACGATCGCAAACCCGCTGCTGACGCTTGCCAAAAAGCATTCGTCACCAACCGCGTCGGCGACTTCGGCCTACTGCTGGGCATCCTCGGCATTTACTGGGCCACTGGCAGCTTTGAATTTGAGGTGATGGGCGAACGCCTGCACTCCTTAGTCGAATCCGGCGCTCTTTCGGCGACTCTGGCGACAATCTTCGGCGTCCTGATATTTTTGGGTCCAGCAGCCAAATCCGCTCAATTCCCCCTCCACGTCTGGCTCCCAGACGCAATGGAAGGCCCGACACCGATTTCGGCCTTAATCCACGCCGCGACAATGGTAGCTGCGGGCGTATTCCTAATCGCTCGGATGTACCCAGTGTTGGAAGGGCTGCCGGCAGTCATGAATTTGATCGCCTGTACCGGCTGTTTTACGGCATTTATGGGTGCTTCGATCGCGATTACCCAAAATGACATCAAAAAAGGCTTAGCCTACTCCACCATCTCCCAACTCGGCTACATGGTGATGGCAATGGGCGTCGGCGCTTACAGTGCCGGACTTTTCCACTTGATGACCCACGCTTATTTCAAAGCAATGCTGTTCCTGTGTTCAGGTTCAGTGATTCACGGTATGGAAGCAGTTGTAGGCCACAACCCCGCACTCGCTCAAGATATGCGAGTCATGGGCGGCTTGCGGAAATATATGCCGATTACCGCTTCTTGCTTTTTAATCGGTAATTTGGCAATCTGCGGAATTCCGCCGTTTGCTGGTTTTTGGTCAAAAGACGAAATCCTCGCCAGCGCCTTCGCAGCAAATCCCGCTTTGTGGGCTGTTAGCTGGTTGACGGCGGGGATGACCGCGTTTTATATGTTCCGGATGTATTTCAGCACCTTTGAGGGCGAATTCCGGGGCAATGACAGCGCCATCAAGCGCCAACTCCTGCAACCCGGTCTTGTTTTTGGCCCGGGAGCGATGAACGTTAAGGAATTGGCCTCAACTGACGACAGTCACGAAGAGCACGACCATTTGCCTCACGAATCTCCTCTGACAATGGCTCTGCCGTTAGTGTTGCTGGCAGTACCTTCTGTGTTTATCGGTTTTCTCGGTACGCCGTTTGCCAATTATTTCGAGCAGTTTGTTCGCGCTCCGGGCGAGTCTCTCGAAGAAGTTTTGGAACACGCTGCTGAGTTCAATTTGACGGAATTTCTAATCATGGGCGGAAGCTCTGTAGGTATTGCTTTGCTGGGCATTACTTTGGCTTCTCTGATGTATTTGAGTCGTAAAATTGACCCAAGTGCGATCGCCCAAAAAATCAAACCGCTTTACGAGTTCTCCCTCAACAAGTGGTATCTCGACGATATCAACGATTTTCTCTTTGTCAAAGGCAGTCGCCGTTTAGCGCGGCAAGTCATGGAAGTTGATTTGCGAGTCGTCGATGGTATCGTCAACTTAACAGGGTTTATCACCCTAGTTAGCGGCGAAGGTTTGAAATACTTTGAGAGCGGTCGCGCTCAATTTTATGCCTTGATTGTGTTTGTCGCAGTTCTGGGTTTTGCGATCGTTTCGGGAGTCAGTTAAATCGGTAGGGACACGGCATTTAGTGTCAACTTAATGTCAAACCGACTGTATCTCTTGTTTGTCTCGAAGTCTAGATCCCCCCTAACCCCCCTTGATAAGGGGGAACAAGAGTATTCTCTCAAAGTCCCCCTTCTTAAGGGGGATTTAGGGGCATGTGAACTGGGCGAGCAACGAAAGATACAAAAGTTTTTAGGGTTAATCTGACACGCTTTGGGCATTGCCGTATCCCCACTAGGAGATATTTGAAGAAAGGGTATTAGCTCAAGAACTCACAATTGACAATTAGCAAATAGAAATAAATCTTTCATTAAACTTAATTGTTGCGATCGGATAATTTTTCCAAATAAGAGCAAAAAAATTTGTTACGTATAAAGAAAGTATAAAATTTAGGCTAAAATTGGCAAAATGTGTTTAAACCTAATAACTGATGGATCATTTTAAAACGCAATGGATACAGCTAACTTTCCCTGGTTAACAACAACAATTCTGTTTCCCATTGCTGCGTCCTTGCTGATTCCTTTAATTCCCGATAAGGATGGCAAGACGGTGCGGTGGTATGCCCTAATTGTGGGTTTAATCGATTTTGCCCTACTTGTTTACGCTTTTTACACTCAGTACGACTTCAGCAATCCAGATTTGCAATTGGTAGAAAGCTATACTTGGGTGCAGCAACTCGATTTGAACTGGTCTGTGGGTGCTGACGGTTTATCGATGCCGCTGATTTTGCTGACTGGTTTTATTACTACTCTGGCTACTTTAGCGGCTTGGCCGGTCACATTTAAACCGAAGCTTTTTTACTTTTTGATGCTGACAATGTACGGCGGCCAAATCGCAGTTTTTGCCGTGCAGGATATGTTGCTGTTTTTCCTAGTTTGGGAACTGGAATTAGTCCCGATTTACCTGATTTTGTCAATCTGGGGCGGCAAGAAGCGCCTCTACGCAGCAACTAAGTTTATCCTATACACCGCAGGCGGTTCGCTGTTTATTTTGCTGGGCGCGCTGACGATGGCGTTTTACGGCGATACGGTGACTTTCGATATGCGGGCGATCGCAGCTAAAGATTACGCCCCCACTGTAGAATTGCTCCTGTATACAGGTTTCTTAATAGCTTACGGCGTCAAACTGCCAATTTTTCCCCTGCACACTTGGCTCCCTGACGCTCACGGCGAAGCAACCGCACCCGCCCACATGTTGCTAGCAGGAATTCTGCTAAAAATGGGCGGCTATGCTTTACTGCGGATGAATGCGGGAATGCTCCCGGATGCTCACGCTGTTTTCGCACCCATCTTGGTAATTTTGGGTGTGGTTAACATTGTTTACGCCGCCTTAACTTCTTTTGCTCAGCGCAATTTGAAGCGAAAAATTGCTTATTCTTCGATTTCGCACATGGGGTTTGTGCTGATTGGGATAGCTTCGTTTACCGATTTGGGAATTAGCGGTGCAATGCTGCAAATGGTTTCCCACGGTTTAATTGGGGCGAGTTTGTTCTTTATGGTGGGTTGCACTTACGATCGCACTCACACCCTCATGCTCGACGAAATGGGCGGTGTAGGACAGAAAATGCGTAAGGTTTTCGCCATGTGGACTGCTTGTTCTATGGCTTCTTTGGCTTTGCCGGGAATGAGCGGTTTTGTAGCAGAATTGATGGTGTTTGTAGGTTTTGCAACCAGCGATGCTTACAATCCTGTGTTTAAAGTTTGTGTGGTATTTCTAGCTGCTGTCGGGGTAATTTTGACTCCGATTTACCTGCTGTCGATGCTGCGTGAAATTTTCTACGGACCTGAGAATAAGGAATTGTCGGAACACGAAGAATTGGTGGATGCGGAACCGCGAGAAGTGTTTATTATTGCGGCTCTATTAGTGCCGATTATTGGCATTGGTTTGTATCCCAAGATGCTGACTCAGGTTTACGATGCAACTACTGTTCAGTTGACTGCAAAGTTGCGCGATTCTGTGCCGTCGCTTGTGGCTAAGGCTGCTGCGGATAAAACTGTCTCTCTGCGTGCTCCGGCGATCGAGCCGAGTAAGTTGTGATTTGAACGAGATTTAGGAATAAAACCCCCAAACTAATGTAAAAATAGCGTTTGGGGGTTTTCTATTTTTTTTTCGTTGGGGCGAGCGAAACTGAATTATTTGGTGCTTGTGCTATCTTAGTGGAGTCTCTGTTAAAAACATTACATTAGCAGCCATGCCGACACCTTCCACAAGTGATTTACCAAAACCTAAATCTTGGGATGAATTTGAGGATATTACATGGGAAATTTATAAACGAAAATGGCACGACAATCATGCACAGAAATATGGCAGAAGTGGACAGCCACAAAATGGTATTGATATTTATGGTCAGGAAAACAGTTCCGGCAACTATATAGGTGTTCAGTGTAAACGATATAAGGATAACAAGCTAAACAAGGAAATAATCAAGGAAGAGATTGTCAAAGCAGAAGGCTTTTCATCTCCACTCAATGAGTACATTATTGCAACTACGGAATCAAGAGATACAAAGCTTCAAGATTTTGTCTGGTCTTTAAATGAAGAGCGTCGATTAGAAAATAAGTTCCTTGTCTATATAGTGTTTTGGGAAGATATATGCAATGACTTGGCAGATACCAATAATCGTGATTTACTCAAGAAGCTTTATTCTGAGTGGGAACAGATATTTAGCAATCAAGAGAAATCTATAAGTGAGCAGGTTGCATCTATTCATTGTCTTTTGAGCTTTGAAATACAGCAAGACTGCAACTTACTTCAGGAACTTCTCAATCAAAATCAATATGATTTATCGGAAAAATGGCAATCATGCTTTAGTCAAAATCGCGGCGTATGGCGAGATATCTCGTCCCGTTTACTTCTTGCGAGAAGTAGTAGAGAGTTAATGCCAAAAATTCAAAAATTTTACCACCAATTGGATGATATTGAGAGTAGATGCAAAAGTCTATTTGCCTTGAAATCTCCAATTCAACCTTTTGAGTCAAAACCAAAATATGGTGGGTTGCACTTTGATACAATGGCTAGTCAACAAACGGCCGAATCCGAACAAATAAAGTTAATTAATCGAAATAAAAAATGCTCTATGAACTTTACTAAGCTGAAAGAAAAAGTTGATGAAACGCTGAATCTGGGAAATCAAATAATTTGTGAGTTCAATTAAATTATGCAATTGCTCGGACTTGATATAACAAGCCCATTGTAAGCCGACTGTATCGAGGTCGTTGAAGGTGGAGTTGAGAATTTTCATTAATTCATCATGCTTCGATCGCAATACCCAATACTTCAAAATTACCATTTGGTCGATAGCCATTCAATTCGGTGCGATCGCTCTCTTAGTTTCTCGGGTTATTGTTATGCGAAGACTGCGATCTTTGTCAAGGGCGATCGCACCCTCGCAAGTTGTAATTTGAACCGGATGCGAGGAAGAAAACCCCAAAACCCGTTTAATAATGGAGGTTTTGGGGTTTTCTATTTTGTTTTGAGCGATCGAGCTTTTAGGATTTTTATTACTTTTGTTTGACCCCAACCCAGTAAGTTTTGAAGCAAGGCGCTAAAATCCAATTCAGATAGCTATTAAAATACAGATTGCAAGCTTATTGGCTTTCCAGAATGCAAAATCAAGAGTCACCTATTGTTTTCGATCGAGAACGCGCTTCTTCCTACGACAAAAGATTCGCTAAATTGGCTCCGATGCGCGACGCACTTCATTTACTGATCCGCTTTGTACTTTCTGAACTTCCTACCGATGCACGGATTCTCTGTGTCGGTGCGGGAACCGGCTTGGAATTGATTTATCTGGCTCAAGCGTTTCCACAGTGGCAGTTTACTGCGGTAGAGCCTGCGGCACCGATGCTTGACATCTGTCGCCAGCGCGCCGAAGAGTGCGGTATCGCGTCACGTTGCACTTTTCACGAAGGTTATCTCGATTCACTCCCCGCATCGCACTCTTTCGATGCGGCGACTTGCCTTCTGGTTTCTCACTTCTTTATGCAACAAGATGAACGGCGCAACTTTTTTAGTCAAATTGCTTCACGACTTTGCCCTAACGGATATTTGGTCAGTGCGGATCTGGCTTCCGATATGTCTACTTCAGCGTACCAAAGCCTTTTTCAGGTTTGGCTGCGAATGCTGAGGTATGCCGAAGTGCCTGCTGAGGAGATTGAAAAGTTTCGTGATTCTTATGGTCGAAATACTGCTGTGCTACCGCCAATTGAAGTCGAATCAATAATTGCATTGAGCGGCTTTGATACACCTGTATTGTTCTTACAAACTCTGCTCATTCATGCCTGGTATGCTAGGCGAACACAACCCTCGCTAGAAGTGAAGTTATCAACAGCCGCCGAAAAATCTCGTGAAGTGGACTGACCAAAACCCAGTGTCAGGTTGCAAAGTTTTCTGGAAGCCTCAGAACCGAGTCGCGCCGAAGAGCGATCGCAATACCCAATACTTTAAAATTACCATTTGGTTGAGCCCCTTCCATTCGGTATTGCGCTCGCTCTTTTAGTTTCTAGCCTTATTGTTGTTATACGAATAGTGCGCTCTTTGTTAAGGGCGATCGCCCGGAGTAAGTGAGGTATCATATTTACATTGTAACTGATAGCTATAATTTATAATTATGACATAACTCCCCTTTAAAATATTCATAAAGATGAATAGAATTAGAGGCGCTGAGAAGGAATTGCGCCCAGACTTTTTCAAGATTTCTATTCATCACTAGAACTGATCATTGTCTGTTTAGGAGTACAGGAAATAGCAATAACAACTACTCATCAGGTTTGGCTTTGCAAAGCCAATTTTTGATAGGCCTGTCGAATAGGAATCTGAATGATGAACTCTGCCCCCTCACCGGGCTGAGAAACACACTTCAACTGTCCGCGATGTTTTTCTACCACAATCTGGTAGCTGATTGACAGCCCCAGACCCGTGCCCTTCCCTACAGGTTTCGTCGTGAAGAACGGGTCGAACAGCCGCCGGTTCACTTCCTCTGTGATACCGGGGCCATTGTCGCAAATGCGAATCACCACAAATTGGGGAGCTTTCCGGGTCGGGCCGAGGTTGGGGGAATCCACCTCAGCCGAAGAAACTGTAGAGCTTTCCGCAAGGGGGGGATTGGAAATCGGGGATTTTTCTTCTTCCCCATACCCCACTGAAGTGCGAATTGCGATCGTGCGCGGCCCCCTTTGGTCATTGAGAGTGTCAATCGCATTCGCCAGTAAATTTACAAACACCTGGTTCAGTTGGCCCGCATAGCACTCCACCAGTGGCAGCGGGCCGTACTCTTTAATTATTTGAATAGCAGGCTGGTCTAATTTAGCTTGCAGCCGGTGCTGCAAAATCAGTAGGGTGTTATCGATGCCCTCATGGATATCGACCTGTTTCATTTCCGCTTCATCCAGTCGCGAGAAGTTTCGCAGGGAGAGGACAATTTCGCGAATTCTGTCTGCCCCCACCTTCATCGAATCCAGCACTTTGGGTAAGTCTTCCATCAAGAAATCTAATTCTATTGCCTCAATATCCTCAACAATCGCTGCTGTAGGATGGGGGTATTGTTCTTGATAGAGTTTCACCAGTCCTAGTATGTTTTCACTGTATGTCCTGACGTGACTCAGGTTGCCATATATGAAGTTAATCGGGTTATTGATTTCGTGGGCCACCCCGGCCACCATCTGTCCCAGTGAGGACATTTTCTCAGTCTGAATTAGCTGGGTCTGGGTGCGCTTGAGTTCTTGGAAAGAAAGCTCTAGTTGTTCGGCTTGTTTTTTTAATTGCGCTTCTGATAGTCGCAGAGCTTGCTCTATCTGCACGCGATCGCGAATTTCCTGGCTCAGGAGCAGATTTTTTTCCTTTAATTCCTGCGTCCTCTCTTCCACCTTCTGTTCTAAAGTCCGGCTGTAATCTTCTAATTGCTCATTGGCTTGTTTCAGGCTGTCAGTCGCCTCAGACAAATTGGCATAGAGTCGAGCATTTTCCAGGGAAATCGCCGCTTGAGAACAGAGCACGGTTAAAACTTCCAGGCGATCGGGAGTAAACGCACTCCTTGTCAGATTATTTTCCAAGTAAAGCAGACCAATAAGCTTTCCTTTATGGACGACCGGCATACATAAAACTGACTTGGGTTGGGCGTTAACAATATAGCTATCCCTGGTAAAAAGTCCCTCCTGACTTGCATCATTTAATACCACATTTTTCTGAGTTCTAGCCACATAATTGAGGAGAGAAAACGGCAATTTTTGACTCGTTTCTATTGGTGTGGATTGCAGCACTAATACCTCATTATTATCTATGCTTGCCGTCCCTTCTACTACCAGTTGACCATCTTTCTCTAAAATTAAGTAACTTTTTTCAGCCCCAGCATTCTCAATTGCAATTTTCAATAACTTAGAAAGCAGACTTTCCAGAACAATTTCGCCAGAAATAGCTTGAGAAGATTTCATCACAGAGGTGAAATCTAGTGCTGCAAAACTCCCCGTAGTCGTCGAGCTGGTCGTCCGTGATACGTCGAAGCTGCGAGTTTCTTTGGTCAGTATTCGCGAGAAAAATTCAGGATATTCTTCTGATAAATATTGCACTTTTGCTTTCGCTCCCCAGCGAATATACCCATAGTAAGCATCCGTCAAATAAATCTCCGCTATCTTCTCCCGCCCGCGAGAGAAATAAAACTCGGCGGCCCGTTCATTAGCTAGGGCTTCTTCCTGAATGTATCCCTGTTCTCTGGCTCCTTGAATGCTAGCGTCATAATACTCCATCGCTTTGCCAATTTTTCCCAAAATTCGTGCTTTTTCTGCCTCCACTAACTCGTACTTGTGTTGATAATTTATCGGCCCATTTATAGCCCATTGCTGCATTTTGTTCTGATTTTTAGCCACTTGCTTCAAGGATTCTTTTTGTTCACTGCTGGAAACTTGGGGATATTGAGCAAGGAGAGCCAGAGAATAGTAGAAATTGTATTCCGCACCACTCATCAGACCGGGCACACCATCTTTGTATTTTTCTGCTGAGCGGGCGCTCTTGACTGACTGAGCGTAATCCTTAAACAAATAAAGTCGAATCAATTTTGTCAGGTGAGCCAAAAAAATAAACATATGTTTATTATCGGCAATTGACTGGTGGAGGAGTTCTTCTTCATTCAACAATTCGCCCTTGAGCATATATTCCTCTTCAGATGCGGCGAGTAATTGTAATACCATTACTCTCCACGTCTTTAAGTAAGGAATATGCGAATCTTGTTTAAGTTTCAGCAGTAAATCAAGATATTGCGCCTGCTTCTGAGCAACTAATTCCAGTGGTTGACCTGTAAAAAATATATGATCGCAATAGTAGATAGAATTATAACCCACATCTTCTAAATCTCCAGTTTCCAGACCGCTTTTAATTCCCTCAATCATTGGCGCTAAACTTTCCTTGCCATGCTCTTTCCAGTGTCTAATATGAGCATTAAAAACTACATATACGTAAGATTTTAGTTCTTTGGCATCAAAGCGATCCAACAAATTTAAGGCTAGTTGTCCAAATCTATATCCCGCATCTATTTCACCGAATGGCCCGCATAGAAGTAGGCCATAAACCGCATACCCAGCAGTGGCCTGGGGCGAATTACCATATTGGATACACAGATCAATCATTGTAAATGCAAATTGGGGAAATAAGGCAGGAGCCACATGATAAGAAAGAGGAGCAGATTTCAATAATATCCCCATCGCCACTAGCTTATTGATATCCGTCATTTCTGGCAGATTAGCTAACGCCTCAGTATTCATTTCTTGTGGAGGTTCCGAACAAAGAGAGACACCCAGCATCCCCAGAACTTGCAGCCCAATATCAAACGCGACTTGTATCTGGTTTTGCTGGGAATAAAACTGCATTTGGATTTCATAAACTTTGACTTTTTCGAGCAGAGTTTTCGCGTGTTTAAGAGCCTCCTCAGAAAGGATTTTTGCTCGCTCGAAGTTGATGTTTAGAAATTCCACCGCCGCCGCTTCCGCATACAGAGGGAACGTCAGGTCATACTGAGTTTCCCAGCTATCTTCTCTGAGGAGTTCTAGCCCCACCCGTAGTTGTCTGGCTGCAGTTTCATAAGCTGTTGCTGCCTTAGCTTTTTTGCCGGCTATCAAATTTAATCGGGCTAGACGAGCTTTTTCTGCCTGATCCGTGATGCAGTCAGCCCCAACATTTAACTGATTGACAATCTCAAAGATATTTTCTTCAATCTCCTCTGCAGGAGTATGCTCCAGTAGCAGTTCACCGATTTTCAGGTGGGTCTGTTGTTTCTGAGATTCGGGAATAAGAGAATACGCCGCTTGCTGCACCCGGTCATGGAGAAATTTGTAAGCGATAGGCGCGTGATGGCTGTAAGAAACAGGGGCAGGTGAGCATGATAGCAGAGGACAATCTGGAACTGTTCTTTCCTTTACTTCCCTGCTCATTTCATCGGAGGTAAAAACGAGAGGGATTTTGTAGGCTTCGCTGAGGGGCAAAACCAAGCCAGCCTGAAGAGATTCCCACAAATCAGCCGCCGTTTCTGACTGAGATTTTTCATTGACAATAGCCAGAACGTCTAAATTAAATTTGTCTCCAATACAGGCGGCTAACTTTAAGACATCCTGCGTCTCCTCCGAGAGTTTTTGAATATTTCTGGCAATCAGTTCGACGACATTATAATCCGTGATGCCTACTGCTTGAATTTGGTTCAATGACCACTGCCAGCACCCAGCACTGAATTCAAAGGTCAATAGCTTTTCTTGATGCAGAGTAGCGAACATCTGAGTCAAGAAGAAAGGATTGCCCTGGGTTTTATTGAAAAGTAGCTCAGACAATTCAGAAACCCGGTGTCTCGGAACAGAAGACTCATTCAGGGTATCCGCTACCAGCAAGCTGACGTTCCCAATATCCAAAGGACGGAGGGTGATATTATTTACAACCGCCCCATTTTTTTGAATCTCATCCAACGTCACCATCAACGGATGCGTCGGACTCACTTCGTTATCTCGATAGGCTCCCATCAGCAGTAAATATTGGCTGTCCGGGTCACAAATAAGCAGATGAATCAACTTGAGTGATGCTGAATCTGCCCACTGTAAGTCATCCAAAAAGACGACGAGCGGGTGTGAGGGTTTAGTAAATACATGAATGAATTCTTTAAATACCCGATTAAAGCGATGCTGGGATTCAAATGGCCCCAATTGCGGAACCCCTCCTTGAGGCCCGACAATCAGTTCGACTTCGGGAATGACATCTACTATGACTTGACCATTTGAGCCTAAAGCTTCTAAAAGTTGCTCTTTCCAAATCGCTAGTTGTTCCGAACTTTCTGTTAAGAGATGCCGCATCAAACCCTGAAAGGCTTGAATCAAAGAAGCATAAGGAATATTGCGTTTTAATTGGTCAAATTTACCGGATATAAAATACCCGCGCTGCCTGACAATCGGTTTTCGAACTTCATTTACTAAGCAAGATTTACCAATCCCTGAGTAACCGCTGACTAGCATCATTTCGCTGGTACCGCCGGAGACTCGCTCAAAGGCTGCCATCAAAGTGGCTACTTCTTGCTCACGACCATAGAGCTTTTGCGGGATGATAAATTGTCCACATTTATCCCTCTTACCGATTGGAAAGTTGTCAATTTTCCCATGGGTTTGCAGTTGATGACAGCATATTTCTAGGTCAGCTTTTAGTCCCCTAGCGCTTTGGTATCTGTCTTCAGCAGTTTTAGCTAATAATTTCATTACAATGTCAGAAATTGCTTGGGGAATCTCACCGATTTGCTGATGGGGTGGCACGGGTGTTTTAGCGATATGGCAGTGAATTAATTCCAGGATGTCGGTGGCTTGATGTGGCCGCTTTCCAGTTAGCATTTCGTAAAAGGTGACACCTAATGAGTAAAAGTCGGTACGGTAGTCCATTGAGCGATTCATTCGCCCGGTTTGTTCTGGGGACATATAGGCAAGGGTACCTTCTAGCAAGTTGGAATTGCTGAGGGTCTGGTTTTCTCGCTCTAGGTGCGTGGCAATGCTAAAATCGATGATTTTGATTTGACTGGTTTTGGGGTTGACAATAATATTCTGCGGTTTAATATCTTTATGAATAATCTTATTTTCATGCAGTTGAGCTAGGGTTTCTGCTAGATGAATTGCCCGACTCAGAAATTTGCTGATTTCAAGTTGTTTAGCTGTGATTAGGTTTTTCAGGGAGTCTCCGCCAAAATCTTCTAATATCAGCGCCAGACCGTTATTATGCTTTTCTAAAGAGTAAGCTTTGATAATTCCGGCTATGTCGAGAGTTTTGAGAATTTTATATTCATGCCTCAATCGTGCGATTTCTTCTATTGTGGGATACTCAGCTTTAAGGGTTTTTACTATAACCGGAGTTGACTCGGACTCCCTAACGCCGCGATAAATAACTGTATTGACACCTTCATGAAGCGGCAACGATAAGAGTTTGTAACCGGGCAGCGTGGTTTTCATATTCGTTTTTTCGATGAGTACGATTATTCGGGTGTGGAATTGATGGATGGGAACCTGAGACAGCGATGTTCGAGCGCCTGTTGGGAAAAATTTCAACTAGCCGGGCGTCAGCTTGTTAATAAGTGCCAATATTTTGTCCATTCATTCAATGCTAAAGTACATGATGGCTTAATCTTTAACTATAACTATAATACCTGTGCTGGAGTTGGAAAACCAAGAATTGGCGCTGGAACAAGGGCCTCCCGATAAATTAGGTGAACGCACTAACTCCACCGTCTGTTTAAATGTCTCTGGACGTACTCCGCACAGACGCTTAAAGTTTTAATAGCTCAGGTTTTTTACATCCCAGTAGCTCATTATGTGGCTGTGCCTAAATTATTATCACTTAGGATTATACATCCTACTACAAAATGTTTGCAGCACTTCGACCGGGCGCGCTCGTTGCTCTTAACAGGGTACAAGTCGCGATCGCCTTGCCTACTTTTTTAACAGGTATATTGTAAGAGTGTGCTAGCCAAAACTAAGTTACTTGAGTGCGCGATCATCGCTAAGCCGAACACCTAGTCTGTAAGTGAGCAAGATGAGATTATGGAATAAGTTAAAGATGATCCCAGATCGGAACCAGCAAATACTCGTTCTCCCGAAGCTGTTGCCAAACTTGCAGCGCCACGGACTGAGTATCACGCAGGTAAAACCCAAGAACTCGCTCCAGAAACATGGTGAATTCGCGTAATACAGCCCACGTCAGTAATAGGATCAAAAGTTACAAAAAAGGGGGAATGTATGCAAACCCTCCTTTGGAGTCGTGAAGAAGTCCCGCCTCGTGCCAAACATTTGTATGAGATCAGCATCCGCCCCAAAATAGACTTAGAAGAGAATGTTAGCAAGCTCGTCATCATGGATATAGAAACAGGCGACTATAAAGTTGATGAAAATGGTTTATATGCTGCTGATTACCTGAGTGCGAAACATCAAAATGCTAGGCTATTGGGTATCGGTATTGGATATAAACTTGCTGCATCTCTAGGTAGTGTTATTGAGCTTGTTTCTAAGTGATTTCACGTATTGTATGTGATAGATATGCTAAACTTAATTTTATTGGATTTTGCTTGAAAGTCAAGCTGTTTGAGTTGAAATTTATGAGGACGTTGACTGCGGTGGTTCTGAAAGACCCTAACACGAATTTATATGTAGTCTATGTTCCCGGTTTCTAAGAGAGCGCATTCTCAAGGAGAAACTTTAGACGACATACAAGCGAACTTAGGTGAAGCGAGTGAAATGTTGTTGGAAGATGAGAATCCAGGATTAAATCGACCTTCTATTCAGTACGATCGCCCTTTTAGTCTTTACCCTTAATTCTTCTAGTTGCTGTAGTTGCTAGAATAGCAGCGAAGATTAACCGGACTGCAACTCATGCTAAAAACCATTGAAGTCATTTGCATCACTTGCCAAATAATCCTATGATGGTGCATCATGATCTTGGTAATTGTTTCATTCTTCTAACTAAGCTAATATGCGATCGCTTGTCTTGACTTTAGCTCTCATATGTTTAGCCACCCCCGCTGTTGCCACCACCTGCGAGGAAAGCTTTCAAAAAAAGGGGGACTTTTTGAATGGTGCCGCCTTTTCTGCACGTGTTCAGGTTGAGGGGTTATCGATAGAGAGAGCATTTTCCCAATTACGACCCATTTTAGCCCGCGAGAGCATCAGAACGATCAGCACCGATGTGAGCACAGGTGTCATGAAAGCCGAAAATCCCGCAACAGCATTTCAGCGTGCTTTGCCGATCGATGTTTTTGCCTCAGCCGACGGAAATCTATTAACTGTCGAGATGATCTTTACCATTCCCAGCGGCGTGGGCGCAAGTAGGGATACCGTGAAGCGATACTTGTGCGGTGCGCTAAATCAATTGTTGCCCAAAACTACAAATTAATATGTAATCATTCATTTGATGAATATTAGTTTCCCACACTCGATCGCAATACCCAATACTTCAAAATTACTGCGGTCGATCGCTCTTTAATTCAATGCGTTAGCGAAGCCCTCGAAGAGGATCGCTCTCTGAGTTTCTAGCATTAAGTTTATTGGTGGGTGTTCTGCATCAAGTTGGATGGAGAGATTTTTACACTTGGCACATTATATTTGGTCGCCGAAAGCTGTGCAACCATTTGTGCACGAGACGAAACCTCAAGCTTACGGAACATTCGCTTCAAAGCTTGCTTCACTGAATTTTCAGTAATCCAAAGTTCCCTCCCGATTTCTGCGTTGGTTCGCCCTAAAGCAACCAATTCGGCAATTTGCAATTCACGAGGCGTTAGGCGTGAGCTCTTAAAAGGTTGGTGTTGCGATTCCCTACTGGATAGCTTCGCCGCGCGCACTGTTGCAGCCCAAACAGACAAATGCAAACAGATCGCACTCAAATCCGCTAGATTTTGTGTATCAAAGGCGGGCATTGACTGTTCGCGCGTATAACCCACTACACCCACTAATTGACCACCGCTGACTATCGGCCCCGCCATCACGTGCCAATGATCGGGGCGGGGACAAATTATTGTCCAAACCTTGGGTGATGATGTCACTAATGCTTCATGGACAGCAGCATGGCGCTCCACTAAATAACGTGCAACAGGATTATGTTCGATCGATAGCGCAACTTTCAATGTTTTCTGAAAATTGCTATCTGCTAAAGGAAGTCGATCGAAGAAAAAGATTCCCGATCGTTTAGCTGCAAAATACTCACCGATTGTGGGCACGATTTGCGATCGCAAATCTTGTTCGTCCTTTACCTGGTCGATCGCTTCAAATAAAAGCTGCAAGGGACTTGTCATGCTCATGGTGTCAACCGATTTTAGATTTTAGATTTTAGAATTGACCCCACGGATGAATCTGGGGGCTTGTAACCAAATTGCTTGATTTTCAACAAGAGTACCCGATCGAGGTCTAGAAGCATTGCAATACTCGAATTATATTACCGTTATAGTCTCAAAAGCAAATTGACATGACAACAGATTTGGAAATCGATCGCACTCCTACACCTTGGATGCCGAGCGGCTTTTATGCGACTTCAATAGTCTTTAATGTCTGCTTAATTGCTCAGTTATTGACGGTTGGAGTTGCCTACTTCAATAATCCTGCATGGTAGAATATTCATGTTTGGCTAGTGCGATGGTATGGTGGATTGTCATTAGTATTACTGGGATGGTCGTTTATCGCTCCATTCTCACGCAGAATACGACATCTCGCCGCAAGTTTGCCAGTGCTACTTGGACTACAATTTGGCAGCATTCATCTCAAAAGTCCTCTTCACCTAGAGATACTCCATCCTCTAATTGGATTTACGTTACTCTATGTTTCTTCAAGCCTTGTACATCACATATCGCGCACTTTATCGTCCAGCAACTATCAAAACAATCAAATTTGAGAGGTATAAATGACGCAAGATGCAATCTTCACTCCCTTCTTTGCCACACTGTTTCTTACACTCGTAGTCTGGGTGTATATGTACATCCGCCGTATCAGTTTTATCACAAGTAGAAAGCTCAGTCAAAAGGATTTTGCTGTACCGGGGGCACTGGCACAAATCTCGCCACCAAGCGTATCCAATCCATCGGATAACCTAAAAAACCTGTTCGAGATTCCGGCACTTTTCTATGCGCTTGTCCTATACCTCTTCATAACAAAGCAGGTGGATACAGTGTATGTAAACGCCGCGTGGGTCTTCGTTGTGTTTCGCACATTGCATAGTGCTGTCCATTGCACATTCAATCTCGTCATACTTCGGTTCTACCTTTACCTATTTGCCACGCTCGCGGTGTGGTTCATCGCTATCCGCGCAGCCATTATCCACTTTGGCACGTAAGTACGCTATTAACGTAGAGCGATCGCCCTTCAATTCGGTGCGTTAGCGAAGCCCTCTAAGAGGATCGCTCTATGAGTTTCTAGTCTTATTGTTATACGGAGAGTGCGATCGTTTTTTGGTTTGGGCGATCGCCGATTTGTACCATACTGGCATCTGTGAACAGATTATTGATTCCCCCAATTATGATAAGTTTACATAGATCAGCCGATCGCAGTTTACTCCCAATTTAACCGCGTATTAAACGGAATGTGGCAGGTGTCTGGATCTCACGGAAATATCTATGTCAAAAGTGCGATCGGGCTTTAGGTTTAAATATCTCGATGCCGGCTTCCCAACATTTAATAGATAATTCTAGAGTTTGTGGTTTAGTGCGGGAGGCGGCCGATGTCATCTGCTTAACCGGATGTTTAAGAAATCGAGGGATTGATATCAGTTGATTGGCGAATGTGGCAAGGAAGACCGATGTTAAAGAATAGTGAGCGAGTCAGCAAATTATAATTCCCAAGTCCGAATACCTTCGGAACGCACAAATGAGGGGTAATACCCACCCATTAACGATTAAAGATTACCGATTACCGATTATGAATTACCAATTACCAGCCGAATATCAATTAACAAATCAACCCGACATGATATCATAACCTTAACCAGATCATTTCTTCCCAGATATGTTCTACTGTTCTAATCCCACGTGTTCTCATCCTTTCAATCCCGACAATTCTAAATTCTGTCAAAGTTGCGGATCGCAAGGCCTCAACCCTTTATTCAGAAACCGCTACCGCGTGATTCGACTGTTGGGCGAAGGGGGATTTGGCAGAACTTATGAAGCGGTAGATACGGATCGCATGGACGATCCCTGCGTAATCAAGCAGTTTGTACCCCAATTTCAAGGAACCTCAGCACTTGAAAAAGCCGCCGAATTGTTTAAGCAAGAAGCGAAACGACTTTACGAACTCGGTGAACATCCCCAAATTCCTCGATTAATTGCTTATTTTGAACAAGACAAGCGACTTTATTTAGTACAAGAGTTGATTGAAGGGCAAACTTTACTAGCAGAATTAACTCAGCAGGGCGTTTTTAGCGAAGAAAAAATTTGGCAGTTGCTGGCAGATATTTTGCCGATTTTGAAATTTGTGCACGATCGCCATGTCATTCACCGAGACATCAAACTTGAGAATATAATGCGGCGCCGCACCTCTGTTAGTTCCTCCCTGCCAAAGGCGGGAAATTTTCGGAATTCACCTTTCCGAAGGGGTGGGCGAGGAGAGTTGGTTTTGATAGATTTCGGCATTTCCAAACAAGTGACGGGCTCCCTGATGAGCAAAGTAGGCACGACGGTAGGAACGCCCGGATATTCGCCTGTAGAACAAATGCGCGGTCAAGTTTTCCCCGGAAGCGATTTGTACAGTTTGGGAATAACTTGCCTGAGACTGCTAACTCAATGTTTGCCAAAAGTTGACGGTGCCGATGACCTTTATGACCCGATCAACGGCGGCTGGATGTGGAGAGAACGGTTGCCTCCCGGCACAAAAATCAGCAGCGAGTTGGCAAAGATTTTAGATAAATTAATTCAAGATTATCTCAAAAATAGATATCAATCGGCTGATGAAGTAATCAAAGCTTTAAATCTTTATTCTTTACCTCCCCAACCCCATTGTGTTAATGGAGGACAACTTGCTATAAATTCTTTTCTGACAAAAGGAGGACAACTTGCTATCAATCTCCCGCTCAATCAAAGCGGGCAAATCAATAGCAATATCTCTGTCAATCCCAGGGAAAAATTCAACACCAATCCGCCTCCGAACAAGGCATTGCAGAGAATTGCCGCTGTCAAAAGCACTTTTGACTTTCAGTTTGTGACAGTAGACAAGCGCGGGAAGCAAACTAATGTTAACAGCGGCCAAGCGCGTTTTTTTGAAGAACATCTTGGTAGCAGTACACTGCTGGAAATGGTATCTGTTCCGGGCGGTACTTTCCTCATGGGTTCTGCAAAAGATCGGGGTGACAGCGACGAAAAACCGCAGCACCCAGTAACTTTAGGCTCTTTCTATATTAGCAAATTTCCAGTCACTCAGGCCCAGTGGATAGCAGTGGCGGCGCTGCCGGAAATTAAAATATTTCTCAATCCCAATGCGGCCCGTTTTAAAGGTGCAAATCGACCTGTAGAAAATGTATCTTGGTACGAGGCAGTGGAGTTTTGCGCTCGACTTTCTCACAAAACTGGTAAGAATTATCGCTTACCTAGCGAAGCCCAATGGGAATATGCTTGCCGGGGGCAAACTACGGGGCCGTTTCACTTTGGGGAAACGATTACCAGCGAGTTAGCAAATTACAACGGAAATTCTCATTACGCTGACGCGCCGAAGGGAGTTTATCGCTTTCAAACGACAGATGTGGGCAGTTTTAAACCTAATGCTTTCGGATTGTACGATTTCCACGGTAATGTTTGGGAATGGTGCGCGGATTCTTGGCACAATAATTATAACGGTGCGCCTGCGGATGGTAGCGTTTGGGAGTCTGACGGGGACTCTTCGCTGAGGTTGTTGCGGGGCGGTTCTTGGAACGATCATCCTCCGAATTGTCGCAGCGCGTGTCGCCTCAGATATCAGCCGGATTGTAAGGCTAGTATTGTGGGTTTTCGACTGGTTGTTTCTGTTGTTTAGACTCCAATTGTAGGCATTCGTTCTCCTATCTTGAAATGCCTCTGCGGTTTCCCTATAGCAATCCTTGCAGGAGTCGTAAACTTTTTACCCCACCCCAACCCTCCCCTTATCAAGGGGAGGGAGTAAGAAATTCACAAATGATGCGAGGATTGCTATATCAATCAAAGATTTATGCAATAAGCCTATTGATATTGTCTCCGCACAGAGAAACCCGGTTTCTTGAAGAAACCGGGTTTGGGAACGGACGATCGCCCAAATTCTTGCCTTATACCGTTTCCGGTTGCATCGGAATAATAAAATCGAGTAACAGTTAACACTCAATCATTCAGTTTTTCGACCCCCCCGTCAACAGTCAAAAATCATAAGGATTGCAACCGGAATTGATATTAACTAGCCTTCTTTTGAGGAGCGACTATGCGTTCCACACTCATAGCAGCCACGCTCAACGTCACCACAGCCATGCCGAGAATTGCCACAGGCTGCAACTTCTCATTGATAATTAGAAAACCGAAGAGTGCGGTCATTGCCGGCCCCAAAGTGCCAATTACTGACGCTAAGGCAGCCCCCGCAAAGCGGATGGCAAAATTATTCAAAAGATAGCTAAACAGCGTCAGCACCCCTAAAACAACGCCTCCCACAATCAAACCCGGCCAAACATTTTGGTCGATTTTAGGAGAAAAATTTTCCGACAGCGGCACCCACAAACTCAGGGAGGAAAATACAAAAATCGCGGCGAAATTAACTAAACTAAAAGGAATTGGGTGCAGCTTGCCCGCGGCCATTTGCGTCAGCAATACGTAACCTGCAAAGGTAATCCCAGAAGCCAGTGCTGCTGCGACTCCCACTCCCACATTGCCACCGCCCGGAGCTGGGGCAGCAAAACTCGGCCACCCAGCTAAAATCAGACCTGCGGTAATCCCGACGATCGCGAAAAAGCCGACTTTGCTAGGGCGAGAGCCAAACAATATCCAAGAACCTAGTACGGTGACGATCGGATAAATAAAGAAAATCGTAATCGCAATCCCCGCCGGAATATTGCCGATCGCCAAATAAATCAAAACCTGAGACAAAAACAGAAAAAATGCGCTTCCTAAAACTTTACTCCACAAAGCTCGATCGCCCGACTGGAACAACCGCCTAATATCTTTCCACACAGAAGGATACAGAAATGTCGCCAATATCGGCATCAAAGCCATCACCACGATCAGCCGCATCAACAAAATCAACAAAGAATTTCCAAAACCGGGAGTCACCACCCCCGGAAATTCAAACAAGCCAAAAACCACCCGAGGATTTTTGCCTTTAATCAGAATTCTCAAACAAACATTAAATAGCGACAATACCACCGCCGAAGACAAAGCCAGCACCAAACCTGTCTGTACAGAAGGTGCTTTAGCGGTTGCTGGAGAGGGCACTAAAGAGGGTTCCGGCACGGCTTCCCGCGGCCTTTCCACAGGTGTTGACTGCAGAAGTTGCGGGCGGACAGAATTAACAGAATTAGTTGATTCTTCGACATAGGAATCTTGAGCATCGAAAGGATTCTCAAGATATTCTTCTTCTTCTTCGAGTTCTTCCCTGATGCGGTTTACGAGATTTTGTAACAGCTCTTCCCCTTGCAGTTCCAGGGTTTTCATGTTGTTGAGCCGCACAGAAAGCTCGCTTTCGTAACTGGTTAAATCTTGTTCCAGCATCTGGAAACTGCGATCAATCCTTTCATCCAGCGCCGCCAGCAACTGCGAGGCTCGTTCGTCGTAGTTGCTCGGCGGCAGGGGTATCGGGAACTCGCCGCTGGGAATCGGGCTGCTGAGAGAATTTCCCGAGTTAGCGCTGAGTTCGTTGAACCGCTGCACCAACAAATCCTGCAAATTGTGAGCCAAAACTTGAGCCAACTGCTTCAGCCACAATTGCTGCTGCTGAATGTATCGCCCAGACAGAGATTCCATTTGCTGAGACTGCAATTTGCGATATTGCTCCCGCAGGTCTTCAATATCTTCAATCAGGTGATTTTTTTCAGTTTGCAGCCGAGTAATGTCTTGATTTAACTGGCCTTTGACATTTTCATGCAAAGCGTCCAGTTCTTGCATTACTGAGTGAAGGACTTCTTCTGCTGATTGTGCATCCTCTGGCTCGCCCTTTGACGAGTATACGTTCCGCTGCGCCATTAGCCTATAACCTCTAATTTAAACTGCACGTTCTGTGTTCTTAAGTATTGTGACAAATCAGGTCGCAAGTTCTAGTGAGTGGCTCTAAAAGATTGCGGACACTGTTGAATCAATAGTAGTCGCTAAGCTACAAATGTGAGAAAATTGCGTGAAGCAAAGCTATCCGGCAGGGAATCGCCCCAAGAACACTTTGTGCAATTAGAAATCATACTACAGCATGACCTCTCCACGGATTGCTCCCGGTAATTCTCGCATCTAACTCACCCGATTGCACCCGAATCACAAGCCTAAGATCCCGTTCCGCGACTAAATTTGATTGGGGGGTCGCACTCCTAGCCCCTCAATGGATAACTTGATGCTGCGGCCAGAAATCTGGTTTCTTTTGCCCGCCTTTCTCCCGCACTCCCGCACCCAGGTTTATGATTTTAACAGTTCCGATCTTTTGCTCGCGAAAGTTTTAAGAGACGATCGCACCCTGAAAAAGCCACCCCGCGCCATCAAAAAATTAACACATCCCATCCCCCAAGAGCAACAGATATGGCATCCGAAATTTATGACAATTCCTTTACCAGCGATCTACAAAAACTGAATATTTCCTCAGAAGCCGAAGTCTTTGTCTTCCCCGCCTCATTTGCCCAGCAGCGCTTGTGGTTTCTCGACCAATTCGCACCGGATAACCCTTTCTATAATGTAGTAACCGCACTTCGCTTAACTGGTTCCCTCAACTTAACAGCCTTAGAGCAAACCTTCAACGAAATAGTGCAGCGCCACGAAACTTTGCGAACCACTTTCGCCGCGGTATCAGGGCAACCAGTGCAGATAATCTCTCCCGCTTTCAAGACTAAGTTAAAAGTATTAGACTTGCAAGATTTGCCGCCAGAACAACGGCAAACAGAAGCAAAGAAACTCTCCGCAGCAGAATCTCTCCGCCCTTTCAATTTATCCACCGGGCCGCTGATGCGAGTAACTATCCTGCGGCTGACAGAAACCGAGCATATTCTCTTACTAAATATGCACCACATCGCCTCCGATGATTGGTCGATCGGTGTGCTAATTCGAGAACTGGAGGCTATCTATACAGCTTTGATAAATCAACAGCCATCTCCCCTCCCAGAATTATCACTTCAATATGCCGATTTTGCCGAGTGGCAGCGCGAATGGCTGCAAGGTGAAGTATTAGAAACTCAGCTTGCTTATTGGCGGCAGCAATTGCACGGGATTTCTGTGTTAAATTTGCCGACAGATCGCCCTGCACCAGCTAGACAAAATTATCGCGGAAAAACTCAATATTTAGAACTGCCAAAAAACTTGAAGGACGCACTTGTAGCGCTCTCGCAGCGAGAAGGAGCGACTTTATTTATGACACTGCTCGCAGCATTTCAAACTTTGCTTTACCGTTACTCGCAACAACAAGATATTGTTGTAGGTTCGCCGATCGCCAATCGCAATCGCAGCGAAATAGAAGCATTAATCGGTTTTTTTGTCAATACTTTAGTGCTGCGAACAGACTGCTCGGGAAACCCGAGATTCCGAGATTTTTTGGGCCGGGTGCGGGAAGTAACCCTGGGAGCTTACGCTCACCAAGATTTGCCTTTTGAGAAGCTCGTCGAGGAATTGCACCCAGAGCGATCGTTGAATCGCCACCCGCTGTTTCAGGTGGTATTCGGGCTGCAAAATGCGCCGCTGGACGAGCTAGAATTGCCAGAATTAAAGTTGAGTTCTTTTCCTTTGGAGACTCAAACAACGCGCTTTGATTTAGAGCTGTATTTGTGGGAAGCTTCCGATAATTTTAGGAGCAGGTACGGCGAACATTGGGAAGATTCGGAAGGTCTCAGAGGCTTAGCTGTATACAATACAGATTTATTTGATGAAGTTACGATCGCCCGAATGCTGAGGCATTTTAAAACGCTGCTGGAAAGCATTGTGGCTAATCCCGAACAAAGAATCGCTAACTTACCTTTATTGAGCGAGGATGAAGTGAATCAATTATTCAAAGAATGGAACGATACTTGGACAAATTATCCTCAAAATAAGTGCATTCATCAGTTATTTGAAGAGCGAGTCCAGCAGCATCTGGAGGATGTCGCCCTAACTTTCGACAGCCAGCACCTCACTTACAGAGAACTTAACAGTCGCAGCAACCAACTGGCGCGCTACCTGCAAAAAATGGGCGTGGGCGCGGAGGTTTTAGTGGGGCTTTGTGCAGATCGATCGATCGACCTAATTGTCGGGATGTTGGCTATACTGAAAGCCGGAGGGGCTTACCTACCGTTAGATCCGAGCTATCCGCGCGATCGGCTAAACTTGATGCTGGAAGATGCTCAAGTTAAAGTCTTGCTAATTCAGGATAAATTGATTGAGAATTTCCGAGACTTCTCAAACTCGGTGATTTACTTCGATCGCGACTGGGAACACATAGCAAAAGAAAGCGCCGAAAATCCCGCCAACACCGTAACAGCAGACAACCTAGCTTACGTTATTTACACATCTGGCTCCACAGGAAAACCCAAGGGAGTTGCTGTCACCCACAAAGCAGTAAATCGGCTGGTACTCAACACCAACTACATAAAAATAGAACCTAGCGATAAAATTGCCCAAGCATCAAACGCTTCATTCGATGCAGCCACATTCGAGATTTGGGGAGCCTTGCTTAACGGCGCTCAACTCGTGGGAATTAGCACCAATATTACCCTTTCGCCGCACGACTTAGCCTTAGAACTGCGCCAAAAAGGCATCACCGTTTTGTTTTTAACAACTGCCTTATTTCAACAAATTGCTAGAGTTTTACCGCAAGCTTTTAATTCGCTGCGCTGCTTGCTGTTTGGCGGAGAAGCGGTCGATATGAGATGGGTTAAAAAAGTTCTAAAACAGGCGCAAACCACTCAATTAATTCACGTTTACGGCCCTACAGAAAATACCACATTTTCGGCTTATTATTGCGTGCAAGACGTACCCGAAACCGCAACCTCTATCCCTATCGGCCGCCCGATCGCCAACACGCAAATTTATCTCCTCGATGCGGATTTGCAGCCCGTGGCGATCGGTGTTATAGGTCAATTGTACGTCGGCGGTGACGGATTGGCGAAAGGCTACCTCAACCAGCCTGATTTAACTGCTGCTGCATTCATTCCTAACCCTTTTAGCAATAAATATGGTTCTAGCCTTTATAAAACAGGTGATTTAGGTCGCTATTGGGTTGACGGCAACATCGAGTTTTTAGGTCGCGTTGACGACCAAGTAAAAATTCGCGGCTACCGCATCGAGTTGGGAGAAATTGAAGCGGCTTTGTGCCAGCATCCACAAGTGCGCGAAGCAGTAGTAATTGTGAGGGAAGACATCCCAGACGATAAACATTTGGTAGCTTATGTTATTCCTGACGGCATTAATGAAAAATTAGAAATTCCCAATCTTAAGTCAAGTGACTTGCGCCAATTATTGAAAGAAAAGTTACCAGGATATATGGTTCCTGCAAGTTATGCAGTCTTGGAGAATATGCCACTGACGCCTAATGGCAAAGTAGACCGCCGCGCCTTGCCCGATATAGATACAGACAGCGAGGATATAACAGAAAATTATGTAGCGCCTAGGACCGAGCTCGAAGAAATGCTAGGGAAAATTTGGGCTAAAGTTTTGGGAAAACAGCAAGTTAGTATCTACGATAATTTCTTTGAACTAGGCGGGCATTCCCTGCTAGCAACTCAGTTGATTTCTCGCATCCGAGACGCTTTGCAAGTCGAGTTACCAGTCAGCAATTTGTTTGAGGCTCCAACTGTGGCGAGTCTGGCAAAATACATTGAAACAATGCGTTGGGCAGCGAAAGGTTTGGATACTCCCAGAACTGACAAAAATGAGCGAGAGGATGTAGAATTTTAAGGTATGTAGTGGCGTTTGGGCGCTCTCTAGGCCTATCAAAGAGCGCTGAACCGCAACTACGTACCTATCACATTTTTAGTCAGGAAATTTCTGTGCAGAAGGCCCTGACAGCTTCGGAAAACTGCTGGTTGTGTTCCATTAATGCCATGTGTCCTCCTCGCTTTATAGTAACTAGCTCTGCTTGAGGTAATTCTGCTTTCATCCGCAGGCTGGCTGGGGGGGTAGTGGCAATATCTGAATCGCCGCATATCACCAACACAGGAATGTCAATCGATCGCAAAGTTTTTGTTTCGTCAAATTTGAGCATTCCCAATGTGCCACGAGCGAGAACGCCGGGAGAACCCAAGGCTGATAAGAAAGCGGAAAACTCTAATTGACCGCGCGTTTCAGTGCCTTTAAATCCCGATAATTCTACACTGATGTGCAGTGAACCATTGAGATAGCTCAGCCAAGTCATTCCCCACATAATCGGTTCAAGAGCTATTGTGAGATAGAGGATAGGTTGAAGCAGCGGCTTCTGCAAAGCGCGTAATAAACCGCTAAAAATAGCGGTTTTGACGGGATTAGTATAAGTCGTATTTACCAGAATTAAACCAGCTACTCGACTACCGAGAAGTTCTGGAAACAGCCGACTGAATGTTAGAGAAATCATGCCGCCCATGCTGTGTCCGAGTAGGATAACAGGTTTAGTTCCTGCTATGGCAATGACGGCTTCGAGATCGCGGGCAAATTTTTCTAGGGAGTAGTCGCTGTTTTTTGGTCGAGTGGATTTTCCCAAACCTGGAAGATCCCAAACAATCACTCGGAAGCGATCGGTTAGTTGCCGTTTCGCGTAATACCAAACCATACTGTTCGGCCCCCAACCGTGGGAGAGAATAATCGGCTGTCCGTCCTCTGGGCCGTAGAATTCTACTTGTAAAATAGTGCCATCAGGCCTCTCTATTCGCTGAACCGAACCCGTCCGCGTCGGCTTCGGTTCGTCAGCACCGGGGCGGCGGAACAGCGGCAAACTGATAAAGCGGCCGCCAACAGACCAAAGAAGCATCAATACTCCGCTGACTAAGTAGGAAATCCCTACAAGTTCGCCGATGTACCATTCGTAAATAATGTATATACCTCCGCCAAGTACCCCGATGGACAGCAGTCCCACCAGCCATAGGAACAGGAAATTGAAAGGCATGAACGGCATAAGCTGAAACCTTGGGTAGGATTTTGGTTGCGGATTCAAACAGAATCATACTCAGGTTAGGCCACAGTAAGCAAGCGATCGGTTAAGCTCTTAACTTGTGCACTGGTGGAATTTCTTTGATTGATTTGCCCAAGTAATGACAGGATGACTCAAAATGCCCGATCCAAAAATAGCGAGTTCATCGCCAAATGCCAGAGATTCTGTCAGGGTGGAGTTAGTTGAGTTTTTATCTTACCTTCGCAGTCTAGATATTAATATTTTTGTTGAGGGCGAGATCCTGCGCTGCAATGCTCCCGAAGGAATTCTTACACCCGAACTGCGGGCAGAAATTTCTCAGAAAAAAGCCGAAATTATTTCATTTTTAAAAGCAGCTAATCGTACTTCTAGTTTCACTCCTACACCGATTGTTCCTATGGGGCGGGAAGGAAATCTACCGCTTTCCTTTGCACAGCAGCGCTTGTGGTTTCTCGACCAATTAGTACCGAACAATCCCTTCTATAATGTTCCCGCAGCATTGCGTTTGACAGGTTCGCTCAACTTTGCGGCGCTGCAACAAACTTTCAATGAAATTGTGCGTCGCCACGAAGCTTTACGCACGACTTTAGCAGTAGTTTCGGGGCAACCCGTTCAGAGAATAGCTGCTGCTTTCCACCTCCCGATTAATGTAGTGGACTTGCGAAACTTGCCAAAGGAATCTCGACAAACTGAAGCAAACAGGCTCACCACTGAGGAAGCTCAACGCTCTTTCAATTTGTCCGAGGACTTGTTGCTGCGAGTCACATTATTGCAGTTAGATGATGCCGAATATTTACTAATGCTGAATATGCACCACATTGTCTCCGATGGTTGGTCTATCGGGGTGCTTGTTCAGGAATTAGGCGCACTTTACACGGCATTTGCTAGCGAAAAACCTTCGCCTTTACCGGCTTTGTCGGTCCAGTATGCTGATTTTGCAAAATGGCAGCGCGAATGGCTGCAAGGGGAAGTTTTAGAAACGCAGCTTGCTTACTGGCGGCAGCAGTTAAACGGCATTTCTATGCTAAATTTGCCTGCGGATCGACCCAGGCCAGCAATTCAAAGTTACCGAGGCAAAAGGCAATTTTTGCAACTGCCAAAACAACTGAGCGAGGCTTTAGAAACGTTGAGCCAGCGCGAAGGAGTGACGCTGTTTATGACTGTGCTGGCAGCTTTTAAAACGTTGCTTTACCATTACGCGCAGCAAGAAGATATTGTTGTAGGTTCGCCGATCGCCAATCGCAACCGCAGTGAAATTGAAGCATTAATCGGTTTTTTTGTCAACAGTTTGGTACTGCGTACAGATTTGTCGGGAAATCCAACTTTTCGGGAACTTTTAAACCGAGTCAAAGAGGTAGCATTAGGAGCTTACGCTCACCAAGATTTGCCGTTTGAGAAGTTAGTAGAAGAACTGCACCCCGATCGCGCGTTGAACCAAAATCCCTTATTTCAGGTGGCGTTTGCGCTGCAAAACGCGCCGGGGAATCGGTTAGAATTGCCAGAATTAACACTCAGCCCGCAGCAGTTAGATGTGGGTACAGCGCGGTTTGATTTGGAGTTTCATTTGTGGGAGCGATCGCCCAACAGCTCGGGAAGCAACCAATCGCCCAGCAATAAGCTGTGGGTTGATAGCTCGGAGGGGATCGGTGGCATGGTTATTTACAGCGCCGATTTATTTGATGAAGCTACGATTGCGCGCCTGATCGGGCATTTTCAAACTCTGTTAGAAAGCATTGTGGCAAATCCCGAAGAGCGAATTGCCAACTTGCAATATTTGAGCGCCCAAGAGCGCGATCGTTTGTTAGTTGAATGCAACAATACTCAGGCGGATTATCCGCAAGATTTGTGCATCCATCAGCTATTTGAAATGCAGGCGGATCGGACACCGGATGCGGTGGCGCTGGTATTTGGAGAGGAGCGAGTCACCTACCAGCAGCTCAATCTCCGCAGCAACCAACTAGCACGTTATTTGCAAAAAATGGGGGTTGGGGCGGAAGTTTTAGTCGGGCTTTGCTGCGGGCGATCGCTCGATCTGATTGTGGGGATGTTGGGTATCCTGAAAGCGGGAGGAGCTTACTTAATTTTAGATCCGAGCTATCCTGCTGAGCGATCGAGCTTTATGGTAAAAGATGCTCAAGTGTCAGTATTGCTTACCCGCCAGGGAATAAATTCCCTGTCTAATAGCGAAAGTCGTCTAAAGACGACTGAAGGAGGACAAGTTTCCAGTCGGCTTCAGCCGACTTCAGCTATGAGCCAGGGAATTTATTCCCTGGTGGATGATGGCGAAGTGCAAAATCTAGAAACACAGTCAGATGATAAAATTCACCATCCAAGGGTTGTTTTTCTAGACACAGACTGGGAGATGATTTCCCAAGAAATCGCCGACAATCCCACCAGCGCAGCCACAGCCGAAAATCTGGTTTACGCGATTTACACCTCCGGTTCCACGGGAAAGCCGAAAGGAGTGGAAATTGAGCACGGGAGCTTGTTAAATCTCGTTTTTTGGCATCAAAGAGAGTTTGGGGTGTCAGCGGGCGATCGAGCAACGCAAATTGCAGCGATCGGCTTTGATGCTTGCGGGTGGGAAATTTGGCCTTATCTCGCCGCGGGATCTAGCATCTACTTTCCAGAAGATGACATCAGGCGAGATCCTGAAAAACTGCAAAACTGGTTAGTATCAAACGCCATCACCATTAGCTTTTTGCCAACACCTTTAGCCGAGAAAGTTTTGCTATTAGATTGGCCTCAAACAACAGCGTTGCGAATCTTGCTCGCAGGCGGCGAAAAACTGCAACAACATCCTTTAAAATCCCATCCCTTTAAGCTAGTAAATAATTACGGTCCAACCGAGAATACCGTCGTCACAACTTCCGGTTATATTCCTGCAACAGAGCAAACAGACATCGCCCCGACAATTGGCCGCCCCATTGCTAACACTCAAATCTACATATTAGACAAATATTTGCAGCCCGTACCAGTGGGCGTTGTTGGCGAATTGTACATCGGCGGAAACGGACTCGCTCGCGGCTACCTCAACCGCCCAGATTTAACTGCACAAAGCTTTATTGTCAATCCTTTTAAACCAAATTTAGGAGAGCGAATTTACAAAACCGGCGACCTAGTGCGCTACAGAGGCGATCGCAGCCTTGAATTTTTGGGACGCATTGACGAACAAGTAAAAATTCGCGGTTTCCGCATCGAATTAGGAGAAATCGAGACAGTATTAAGTCAACATCCCGCCGTGCAGCAAACTGTAGCAATAGCTTCGGAAGATGGACAGGGAGATAAACGTTTAGTAGCTTATGTTGCCCTGAATCCTGAATATAGCAGTGCCAGCGAAAAAAACCAAATAATGCAATTGCAGGACGAACAGGTTTTGCAGTGGCAAATGCTCTACAATGAAACTTACAATCAACCTGCTGTTGACTCAGATCCAACATTTAATATTGTCGGCTGGAATAGCAGTTATACTAATCAGCCAATCCCAGCAGAACAGATGCGCGACTGGGCGAAAAATCAAGCCGCCCAAATTTTAGCTTTGCAGCCTAGCCGAGTGTTAGAAATTGGCTGCGGCACAGGTTTGTTGCTGTTCCAAATTGCCTCTCGCTGCACTCAATATTGCGGCACAGACTTTTCACCTATTTCGCTCAACTATATTCGGCAGCACTTGGCCAATAAAGAGTTAGCGAATGTAACGCTGCTTCAGAAAATGGCGACAGACTTTGAAGGAGTAGAGACAGCAGCTTTTGACGCAGTAATCCTCAACTCAGTCGTGCAATATTTCCCGACTATCGACTATCTCGTGCAGGTGCTAGAAGGTGCGGTGAAAGCAACTGCCCCCGGCGGCTTTATATTCATCGGAGATGTCCGCAGCTTGCCGTTGCTGGCAGCTTTTCACGCTTCGGTACAACTGTATCAAGCCGAACCTTCTCTTTCGAGCGAACAGTTGCAGCAGCGAGTACAAATGCAAATTTTTCAAGAAACAGAGTTAGTTATCGATCCAAATTTTTTTAGCGCATTAAAGCACCGCTTTCCGCAGATTGGCGGCGTAGAAATTCAATTAATTCGCGGTAGCGATCGCAATGAGTTAACTGATTTTCGGTACAATGCTATTCTGCATATTGCGTCTGAAACAGCACGCCCAAAATCATCGTCAGAAGGGGATCGGGGCGCTGAAAAACGGCTGGATTGGTCGGTTGAAAATCAGAATATGACTGTTGCCAATGTGCAACAAATGTTATTGGAAAATCAACTCGATGTTTTAAGAATTGCTAATGTGCCTAATGCGCGGGTAACGGCAGCAGTTAAGGCGGCAGAATTGCTGTCTGTTGTCGATAAATTTTCAACGGCAGGTCAGTTGCAGAAAGCCGTGGAAAAAATCGAGGATTTAGGAGTAGATCCCGAAGCTTGGTATGCTTTGGAAGTTCCGTATAATGTTAATATTAGTTGGTCTAATTCCGACGGTCAAGGGCGCTACGATGTAGTGTTTGCACGGGACGAAATTAGAGATTTTGTGCGAGAAACCCGAAGCGATAACTTGCGTCCTTGGCGCTCTTATGCTAACAATCCCTTACAAGCTAAAGCAGCGCGTAAATTAGTGCCGCAGTTGCAGGCTTATCTAGCAGAAAAACTGCCTGAATATATGGTTCCGTCGGCTTTTGTGGTGCTGGAGTCGCTACCTGTGACGGCTAACGGAAAGGTCGATCGCCTCGCTTTGCCTGCACCGCAGCCGATTAAGTTAGAATGGGCTGGCGGTTATGTTGCGCCTCAGACTTCTATTGAGGAAGTTTTAGTGAAAATTTGGGCTGAGGTTTTGGGGATAAAGCGAGTGGGTATCCGGGACAATTTCTTTGAATTGGGAGGCCATTCGCTGCTGGCGACTCAGCTTGTTTCTAGAGTGCGAGATGCTTTCGGGGTAGAGTTGCCTTTGCGCCGGGTTTTTGAAGCGCCGACAATTTCAGAATTATCTAAGGTTGTTGAGAGTTTGAAAGATAAGAATGCTAAAAGTGATGCTCCGCCTTTAGTGCCGATTTCGCGCGATAGTCGGCGGCGGAAGCTATCGTCTTTTAATGGACCTATTCCCTGAATTTTTGATTGATAGAGCAACCGCAGATGAAGGGCAGATTAACGCTGATAAACGCAGATAATTTTAAGATGGTTTTTGGGTTGGGCAAGATGTTGAATCTAGAAAGTAAATGAAAAGGATGGCTGTTGAACAGGATGCAATTTCGATAAGTATGCAGCAAGAAACAGAAGTTTTTGTATTTCCCGCATCGTTTGCTCAGCAGCGGCTTTGGTTCCTCAATCAATTAGCACCGGGTAATCCTTTCTATAATGTTTCAACAGCGCTCCGCTTAACTGGTTCGCTCAACTTAAGATCTTTAGAGCAAACCTTCAATGAAATTGTGCAGCGGCATGAAACTTTACGCACCACTTTTACGCTTTTGGAAGGGGAACTCGTACAAGTTATTGCTCCCGTTTTAACCGTATCTCTTCCCACAATCGACTTACAAAATCTTTCGCCCAATCAGCAGGAAACCGCAGTGCTGCAACTCGCAACCGATGCAGCGCAATGCCCTTTCGATTTAGCCGCCGGGCCGTTATTTAAAGTAACGCTGTTACAACTGAGTGAAACAGAACATATATTGTTGCTGAATTTACATCATATTGTTGCTGATGGTTGGTCGATTGGAGTGCTAATTCGAGAGCTGGGAACGCTCTACACAGCATTTGTAAAAAATGGGATTTCGCACTTACTAGCACTGCCCGTGCAGTACGCAGACTTTGCAGAGTGGCAGCACCAATGGTTGCAGGGCGAAGTATTAGAAACGCAGTTAGCTTATTGGCGGCAGCAGTTAAACGGAATTACCGCACTCAATCTACCAACTGACAGGCAAAGACCTGCCGTTCCATCCTACCGCGGCGCCAAACAATTTATAACGCTATCACCTGTTTTGAGCGAGGCGCTAAAGTCGTTGAGCCAGCAAGAAAGCGCGACTTTATTTATTACTCTACTAGCCGCTTTTCAAACTTTGCTGTACCGCTATACAGGACAAGTAGATATTACCGTAGGAACGCCGATCGCCAATCGCAACTTAAGCGAAATAGAAGCATTAATCGGTTTTTTTGTCAACAGTTTAGTGCTGCGTGCAGATTTATCAGGAAACCCAACTTTTCGGGAACTATTGCATCGGGTAAAAAACGTCGCAATGGCAGCCTACGCGCACCAAGATTTGCCCTTTGAGAAGTTGGTTGAGGAAATGCACCCCGATCGCGAGTTGAGCCGCAACCCCCTATTTCAAGTTAGTTTCAGCCTGCAAAACACTCCTGTAGCAGCGCTAGAATTGCCGGGAATCGTTGGAGAGGTGATCGACTTTGACGCGGGAACCGCCAAGCTCGATTTAGAGTGCCACTTGTGGGAAAATGCAGGAAGTATTCAAGGGCAATTTGTCTACAGCACAGATTTATTTGATAGCGCTACAATTGCGCGCATGGCGGGACATTTCCAAAGGCTGCTTGAAGCCATTGTTGCCAATCCCAAACAGCACCTCAGCGACTTGGCTTTGCTGACAGCCCCAGAATACCAGCAATTATTAATCGATTGGAATGACACTCAGAGAGATTATCCGCAAAACCAGTGTTTCCATCAGCTATTTGAAGATCGAGCCGCGCGATCGCCCCATGCTGTAGCCGCCGTCTTTGAAAACCAGCAGTTAACCTACCGCCAACTCAACAGCCGAGCCAACCAACTTGCACGTTACTTGCAGCAATTGGGAGCAGCACCAGAAGTTTTAGTGGGCCTTTGTGTAGAACGTTCCTTAGATGCGATCGTCGGATTGCTAGGCATTATCAAAGCAGGCGCAGCCTACCTGCCTTTAGATCCAACTTATCCTCAAGAGCGGCTTAACTTCATGTTAGAAGATGCTCAGGTGCCGATTTTGGTAACTCAGCAGCACTTAGCAAAAAAATTAACCCAGCCGGAAAATTCCGGAGTTTTTTCAGTAGTGTGTTTGGATTCCGACAGAGAAATTATCGCCCGACAAAGCCCAGAAAACCCAACTACAAATCTCCTACCAGAAAACCTAGCCTACGTCATTTACACATCTGGTTCAACCGGAAAACCCAAAGGCGTTTTAATCGAACATCGGGGACTCTACAACTTAGCCCTAGCTCAAATAGAAGCTTTTAACTTAAACTCAAATCACCGCATTTTGCAATTCGCCTCCCTGAGTTTTGATGCCTCAATCTTTGAGATTGTCATGGCCTTGGGAACCGGAGCAACACTTTACTGTGCCAAGAAAGAATCTTTGTTGCCCGGACAAACATTAATCCAATTTTTGCACGACAATGCTATTACCCACGCTACCCTCCCGCCCTCCCTGCTAGCTGTCCTTCCAAACGCCGAACTTCCCGCACTGCAAACAATCATCTGTGCTGGCGAATCCTGTTCCCCGGAGATTGTTAAACGCTGGGGTTCTGGGCGCAGATTTTTTAACGCTTACGGCCCTACAGAAGCCACAGTCTGGTCAAGTTTTGCCGAAATTGGCGATAGCAAAAAACCGCCCATCGGCCGCCCAATAGCTAACACTCAACTCTATATTTTAGATAAAAATTTACAGCCTGTACCCGTGGGAATTCCCGGTGAATTGTACATCGGCGGCAGCGGATTGGCGCGAGGCTACCTGAACCGCCCCGAATTAACCGCCCAGCGATTTATTGCTAATCCGTTTAGCCAGAAAGCAGGAGAAAGAATTTATAAAACTGGTGACTTAGCTCACTATTTTCCCGACGGCAATATTGAGTTTTTAGGCCGCACTGACGAACAGGTAAAAATTCGCGGTTATCGAATAGAATTGGGAGAAATTGAAGCGCTGTTGGTTCAGCATCCAGCAGTCAAAGAAACAGCGGCGGTTGCTGTGGATGATTTGTCTGGCAACAAACGCCTAGTTGCTTATGTTGTCCCCAATTCCGAGCAGACCCTTAATCCCGGGGAACTACGCAATTTTCTCAAACAACAACTGCCCAATTACATGATTCCCAGTGCTTTTGTGGCGATGGATTTTCTGCCCCTAACTCCCAATGGCAAAATTGACCGCCTGCGCCTACCTGCACCGGGGAATTTAACAAGTAATTCCATAGATCAAAGCTGCCTTGCACCTCGCACACCAACCGAGTCAACCCTCGCCCAAATTTGGGCCACAATCCTCAACGCAGAGTGCGTTGGCATTCGCGATAACTTCTTCGATTTGGGTGGAGATTCCCTGCTGGCAATCCGCCTCATCAATGAGATCAACCAGCAATTTGAGCGCGATTTGCCGCTGTCTGCTCTTTTTTTACATCCGACAATTGAAGGTTTAGCAGATTCGCTATATTCGGGAACAAATTCTCTAGAATGGTCGCCTTTAGTTGCAATTAAGCCTCGCGGTAAAAATCCCCCGTTCTTCTGCGTCCATCCCATATTTGGCGTGGTATTTCCTTATGTCGAGTTAGCGTTTCAGCTAGGAGAAAATCAACCGTTTTACGGGTTGCAACCAAAGGGTATTGATGGCGAAAGTTCTCCCTTAACTAGCATTAAAGACATGGCGAGTGACTATATCGCAGCTTTGCGTACAGTTCAACCAAAAGGGCCTTATTTTTTAGGAGGCTGGTCTTTTGGAGGTTTGGTTGCTTTTGAGATGGCTCAACAGTTGCTCGCAGTGGGGGATGAAGTGGCTTTGCTTGCTGTGCTGGATACTTTAGCGCCGGTTTCTGCTAACAAACCTTCTTTTTGGGACGGTTGCAAGTTTATTCTGACTACTGTTTCGCGCTCTATCTGGCCTTTTGTAGTAGATTATTTTCGCTTGGTGGCTGCTGCGGAAAATGTTCAAAGTGGCGGTATTGCAGCCAAATTTCCGACATTAAATAAGATGCTTAATTTGGCAGCTAATTTTTTGCATCGCTGGAATTGGAAACAGGCCGTTATGGTTAGCATCCTATCTCAGGAGTCAAAAGAACGGAGCTGGCGTGAGCTGGCAATTCCCTCAATGTTTACTGTATTTCAGGCTAACAGTCAAGCAACTCTCAGCTATGTACCGAAAATTTATCCGCAGCGAATTACTCTGTTTAGATCGAGGGAACAGCTAAGCATGAGTCATCAAGATCCGACTCTTGGCTGGAGCGAATTAACGGCCCAAAAAGTAGAGGTAATTAGAGTTCCTGGGAATCACCTGACTATGCTGAGAAAGCCCTGTGTCGAGGTGCTGGCTCAACAGCTAAAGCATTGCTTGGAGAAGGAATTAAGTGATTGAGTGGCCCGCGTGCTGGTGTGCCACAACCGGGTTTGATGTGCGAAAGCGCTATTAGTCCTGAATCTGATCTTCATCTGCGTGAATCAGCGTCCATCCATTGTCATCTGCGGTTTACATTCTCTTTTTTAAACCGCAGATGAGGGCAGATAAACACAGATTAACGCAGATGAATTAGATCAATTCCGGTTGCACCATCCATCCGTGATTGTTGACTGTTGACTGCGATCAAATTCCTCAATCTAAAATCTAAAATCTAAAATCTAAAATCGATTGGGCGATGCTGAAGATGATAGCAGCCAAACCTGCTGCGATCGGAATTGTCACCAGCCAAGCCGAACCAATTGACAGCAAAGTTTGCAAGCGTACTGTTTTCCAAGCTTTGATCAGCCCGACTCCGACGACTGCACCGACTAAAGCGTGGGATGTGGAAACTGGCAAACCGAAGCGGGATGCTAGCAAGACTGTGGTGGCTGTGGCTAATTCCGCGCAAAATCCGCCGCTTGGTTGGAGTTCGATGATCTTTTCGCCGACTGTGGCAATTACATTTTTTCCCCAGATGGTTAAACCGATGACTATTCCTGCGCCTCCGAGAACTAAAATCCACAGGGGAACGCTGAAATCTTCTGAGGGAAATGAACCTGTGCGCCGGATGTAGGCGATCGCAGCTAGGGGAGCAACTGCATTTCCTACGTCGTTGGAACCGTGGGAAAATGCTACAAAACAAGCGCTCAAGACTTGAAATCTAGCCATTTGTTGCTCGATGAGAGAGTGACGGTGTGTCGGAGTGGGGGATGAGTTTGTACTTATTCCTTCTGCCTTTTCCCCTCTGCCTTCTGGGTTTTCAACTGATTCTAATTTTTTCCAGCTATTGAGTGTGAGGACGATCGCCCCCATACTCCCAATGCCGATGACAATATCGTGAATTGGCAGATTCCAGCCAAATCGATCGTGCGTGGCGGCGATCGCCCCTGTCTGCACCAAAGCAACATCCACAACAGACGGCAGTACAATTATCCCAAATACGCTCAGCATTGCTGCACTCAGCCAAGGTATCCACTCGCGCATTTGAGATAGAGGATCTGGTCGATCGAGAATCGAATACTTCACGACACTGTAAAATAGTGCGGCTAAAGCACCGCTGGCGATCGGTGTCGCCACCCAAGTTAGGGAGATTGTGCCGATGGTTCGCCAATCAACTGCATTAATTCCGGCTGCAACACAGCTAAAACCGGCGATCGCGCCCACCACTGCATGGGATGAAGAAACCGGCAAACCTCGACTGGTAGCGATTTGCAGCCAGATCCCGCAAGCTATCAGCACTGACACCATCCCGATTAAAAATACTTGCGGTTGGGTGGCGAACACTTGTGCATTAACAACTCCTGTTGCCAGAGTTTCGGAAACTCCTTGCCCAAACAGCACTGCGCCGGAAAACTCCAGTATGCCTGCAACAATTATTGCCTGCCGCAGCGTTAGCGCCTTCGAGCCTACGGATGTCCCCATCGAGTTAGCGACATCGTTGGCCCCCAAGTTGGCGGCGACGTACAAGGCCAGTGCAGCCATTGCCCCTAGTTGCAGAAATACGACCCCAGAGGTATCTAACATAGAAATTTTTTGACATAAAACGGGCATTTCGATATATGATAAGGGATTGTGAGTTTTGGTAAATCCGATGAAAGGCGCAGAAATAATCCGTTCTATCGAAACGGCAGAAATAGATAGAGTCAAGCAAGAACTCAATAAACAAGTTCCCGAAATTTACGTCGGCGACACAGTGCGAGTCGGCGTAAGAATTAAAGAGGGTAACAAAGAACGGGTTCAGCCCTACGAAGGGACTGTGATTGCCATGCGTAACGGCGGGATTAATGAAACAATCACCGTCCGCCGCGTGTTTCAGGGCGTCGGCGTGGAACGGGTGTTTTTGATTCACTCGCCCCGCATCGCGACGATCCAAGTGATGCGCCGCGGGAAAGTCCGCAGAGCAAAACTTTACTACCTGCGCGATCGGGTGGGCAAAGCTACTCGCGTCAAACAGCGGTTCGATCGCTCCCTGTAGGAATGCACCCAGCTTTCCCTTGGTTCATGGTTCATGGGAAATTAAAAAATTTCAAAAAAAGTTTCCCATTTACGAGCGCACTGTGTTAAAATAGAAATCTAGAGGTTAAGCGAATTTCAGCAACCTCACCTGTGCGCTCTTAGTTCAGTTGGTAGAACGCAGGTCTCCAAAACCTGATGTCGGGGGTTCAAGTCCTCCAGGGCGCGCTGAATCACCAAACATTAAATTCTGCCCGAAAGCGCCCGGATTATTGGCTGGCAACAGTCAAAACCGCAAACTTTCGGGTAGAATTAATTTTTGTGGGCGGTTCGCAAAAAATGCCATCAACAAATGCTCGGTGTGGCTTCTCGATCATCGGTTTCGGCGATCGGCATTTACGCCGTTGATTGGTTGGGCTTGTAAAAAAGTCGTGGCTTTAGATTTGAGATTTGGGACTTGGGCGTAAGTGGTTAGTGTCACAAAATCTGAGAGCCGCGGGCCACTCACACCATCTAAAATCTAAAATCTAAAATCTAAAATCGCAAGGGGGATTGAATCATGGCGAAAAAAGACGAAGCTCAAGAAACTCAAGAAATAACGGCGCCTGGGTTTGACCCTGCGGGTTTTTTTAAGGAAACTAGAGAAGAACTCGACAAAGTGGTTTGGCCGAGCCGGCAGCAGCTAATCAGCGAGTCTTTGGCCGTGCTTTTGATGGTAATCCTCTCAGCAAGCCTGATCTATTTGGTGGATAACTTCTTTAACTGGGGCGCGGGAAAGGTGTTTGGGCCATGACTTTTGCATCAGAAGAATCTGAGTATTCCACAGAAGCGACGGGACAGGCAGCATCGCCAGATGTGCCGGAGATTGATGCTCGCTGGTATGCTGTTCAAGTTGCCTCTGGCTGCGAAAAGCGCGTGAAGGCAAACTTGCAGCAGCGGATTCAAACTTTGGATGTTGCTGATCGCATCGTTCAAGTAGAAATTCCGCAAACTCCGGCAATCAAAGTCGGCAAAGACGGTTCCAGGCGGCAGTCAGATGAAAAAATCTTTCCCGGCTACGTACTCATCCGTATGTTTATGGACGAGGATACGTGGCAGGTGATCAAAAATACCCCGAATGTAATTAATTTTGTCGGGGCAGAGCAGAAACGCCGCTACGGGCGCGGCAGGGGTCACGTCAAACCGCTACCTCTGAGTCATTCGGAAGTAGAACGGATCTTCAGAAACGCTCAGGAATCAGAACCAGTTGTCAAAGTATCGATGTCTACTGGAGACCACGTTGTGGTACTTTCCGGGCCATTTAAGGATTTTGAAGGTGATGTGATTGAAGTTAGCCCGGAACGAAACAAGCTCAAAGTTTTACTCTCGATTTTTGGGCGCGATACGCCTGTAGAATTGGAGTTCAATCAGGTTCAGAAACAGAACTAACTAATGGCAAAGAAAGTTGTTGCAGTAATTAAGTTGGCGATTACGGCGGGAAAAGCCAACCCAGCTCCTCCGATCGGCCCAGCTCTGGGTCAGCACGGCGTCAATATTATGATGTTTTGCAAGGAGTACAATGCTAGAACCGCAGACCAAGCGGGTCTGGTGGTTCCGGTAGAAATTTCGGTTTTTGAAGACCGCAGTTTTACGTTTATTCTCAAAACTCCGCCGGCGTCGGTTTTGATTCAAAAAGCCGCTGGCATTGCTAAGGGTTCGGGAGAACCTAATCGCAAGCAAGTAGGGACGATTACACAGGCTCAGTTACGAGAAATCGCTGAAACCAAAATGCCTGACCTCAATGCTAATGATGTTGAGGCTGCTATGAAAATTGTGGCAGGAACGGCTAAAAATATGGGCGTGGCGATCGCGGATTAAAGTCAGTTGTCAGTTGTCAGTTGACAGTTGGCAGTTGTCAGTAATTCAGGATGTTGAAGCTAAAATCTTCAAGCTCAAATCGCAAATCCTAAGTCGGTTCAGGGGGAGAAGCAAAGCTTCGCTAGTAACCGAAAACGGGTAGATTTTAAGATTGTCCGATAGGTTCAATCTAAAATCTAAAATCTAAAATCTAAAATCGACTGACCCCAGGAGATAACAATGGCAAAGAAAGTATCGCGAAGACTGCAAGAACTTCAAAAGAAAGTAGAAGATAGACCTTATCTACCGCTGGAAGCTCTGCAACTTTTGAAAGAAACAGCAACCGCTAAGTTTGGCGAAGCTGCTGAAGCTCACATCCGTTTGGGAATTGACCCGAAATATACTGACCAACAGTTGCGGACAACTGTATCGCTACCAAAAGGAACTGGTCAAGTAGTCAGAATTGCGGTGATTGCTAAGGGCGAAAAAGTTAAAGAAGCTCTAAATGCCGGCGCGGATATTGCTGGTTCTGAAGAGTTGATCGATGAAATTCAGAAGGGCATGATGGACTTCGATTGCCTGATTGCTACCCCAGACGTGATGCCGTTGGTGGCAAAATTGGGTCGGTTGTTGGGCCCGCGCGGTTTGATGCCTTCTCCGAAAGGTGGCACGGTGACGACTGACATTGCTCAGGCGATCAACGAGTTTAAAGGTGGTAAACTAGAATTCCGTGCCGATCGAACTGGCATCGTTCATGTTATGTTTGGCAAGGCAGCTTTCTCAGCGGAAGATTTGCTGGTCAACCTTCATGCTTTGCAAGAAACTGTTGATCGCAACCGTCCTTCTGGTGCTAAAGGTCGCTACTGGCGCAGTTTGTACGTATCCGCAACAATGGGCCCGTCGATCGAAGTCGATATCAGTGCCCTGCGCGATACGAAAATTGACGCTGCCTAGTACAGAATTAAGCAGAACGCAGAAGGTAAAAGACAGCTTCGGCTGTCTGTGTAAATCTCTCACAAGACTTACTCCAGACCTCTGCTAATGTCTGCCTTCTGGTGATAGCCTAATCAAAAATCAATAAGCTGAAGACCGCAGGTGCCGACCGCTTAATTTCCTGCCGAGGCTGAAGAAATAAAAACTCAAGACTCAAAGATTAGAAATTTTCTATTTTTAATTCTGACTTGTTAATTTTTAATTCTCTGCCCCGGCTCTAAGGTCGGGGTTTTTGGTGGGCAGTTTTCGATCCTAAAAGGAGGTGAAATAAGTATGGGCAAAAGTTTAGCAGTAAAAAATGAGATTATTGCAGACCTCAAGCAAACCTTGAGCGAATCTCAACTGGCGATCGTGATTGACTACACGGGCTTAACTGTTGCTGAAATCACAGATTTGCGTCGGCGTTTGCGTCCGAAAGGCAGCAGTTGCCAAGTGGCAAAAAACACGCTGATGCGAATTGCGGTTGAAGGCAACGAAACCTGGCAGCCGATACAGGAATTGCTGACCGGTACGTCGGCGTTTCTGTTCGTGCAAGAAGATATTGGCGGCGCGATTAAAGCTTACCAAGAATTCCAAAAAGTCTCTAAGAAGACTGAACTTCGCGGCGGCGTGATGGAAGGACGGGTGCTGAAAGAAGCTGATGTTAAAGCATTAGCCGATCTGCCGTCGAAAGAACAACTCATGGCTCAAATTGCTGGCGCTATCAACGGTGTCGCAACCAAGTTGGCTGTGGGTATCAATCAAGTTCCTACTTCGATCGCTCGCGGTCTTAAAGCTTATGCTGAAAAAGACGGCGATTCTGCCGAAGTAGCAGCAGAAGCACAACCAGAAGCAGAAGCAGAAAGCGCATCTGTGTAAGTCATTAGTAATTAGTCATTAGTCCTCAGTCATTAGTATTTAGCAATAGATAGACAACTGGAGACGAAAAACTAATCATGAATGAGCAAATCTCAAATCTGAAATCCCAAATCTACAATCGAACTAGGAGATTAACGAATGTCTACTGCAACTGACGAAATCTTGGAAAAACTTAAGTCTCTGACTTTGCTCGAAGCATCTGAATTGGTCAAGCAAATTGAAGAAGCTTTCGGCGTCAGCGCTGCTGCTCCTGTAGGCGGCATGATGATGATGCCTGGTATGGGTGGTGGTGCCGCTCCTGAACCCGTAGAAGAGCAAACCGAGTTTACTGTCATGCTCGAAGAAGTTCCTGCTGACAAGAAAATCGCAATTCTGAAGGAAGTCCGCGCAATTACCGGTCTGGGCCTGAAGGAAGCAAAAGACTTGGTAGAAGCCGCACCGAAAGCAGTTAAGGAAGCTATTGCTAAGGAAGCTGCTGAAGAAATGAAGAAACAGCTTGAAGCTGTGGGCGCAAAAATTTCTATCAAGTAGTCAGAGAATGTAGTTAATATCAATTCTGGTGACACCGGAATGATGGTTGACTGTTGACTGTTGACTGTTAACTATTCCCTAAAATTAATCGCGCGATAGTTACATCTCTCGCGCGATTAATTATTTTTGGCGTAGGGAAACGGCACGATGCGGTGTCCTCTTAGATTTTAGAGGCGGCCTCCATTTGTCGCACTACTGTTAAAGCAGAATAGGAAACACCGGCAGTGCCTTCTCCGGGATGGGTGGAGTCGCCTACTAACCACAAGTTTTTAATTGGTGTGCGGTTCGCAAATCCGAAGGGGCCGAAGGTTGGTATTCGCTGCCCGATGCCACCCACAACGCCTTTATCTCTCGCTGTGTAGCGGGCAAAGGTGCGGGGTGTGGCGGCTTCTTGGTGTACGATCGACTCTGGCGTCAAATTGAAATATTCGCTCAAACGCGCGATCGCCCCTGCGGTATATTTTTGCTTTAATCCTTCATAATCAACAGAATTCCACCACATTCGAGTATCAGTAAATGAGGAAGCGATAATTGTCGCCATTCCCTCCGGTGCTCGACCATCACCCGGATGGCTGACTGAAACAAATAATGAATTATTCTCGCCAATCTCGCCGTCGTAATCGTAGAGAAACTGAAGGTGCGGCGGACAATTGGCCGGAATTGCGCTTTCATGCACTCCCAAATATATGACAAATGCACCGGATGCGGGCGGCAATTTATCGACTCGATATTTGTAGCCGGCCATTTGATTCGGGAGTTGGTTTTTTGTGTCTGAACTCTCTGATTTAACGGATAAATTATCAGTTACATTATCAGTTAAATTTCCGACACTCAGCTCGCTTGACAACAATTTTACTAAATTTTGCGCGGTCACGTTGGCAACAATGTGATCGGCTGTTTCTGTCCAAACTTCGCCTGTTTTTTGATTGCGAATCACTGTACCGATGGCTTTGCCATTTGCTGTGACAATATTTTCAACTGTGTGCCGCAACAAAACTTTGCCACCGTCTCGTTCGATCGCCTCTACAAGTCGATCGCTCAATACCTGCATACTTCCTTGTAGATGATACAATCCCTGTGGCTCTTGCGAAACTCCTAAAGCCGTCGCCGCGTAAAGTAGCGCCGTTTCTTCGGTATCGACTTGAGAATACAATTTTAACTGCAAATCCAGAAAAGTTTTCAAGCGCAAATTGTCGCCCAACCCACAAAGCCGCAAAGCATCTCCCACTGTCATAAAAGTGAAAGGCAAAGTAATTAGAGTATCGGGGCGAACAGCTTGAATTAATTGCCAGAAATCCCATAAGTTTCTGGGCGGTAAAACTGGATCGCGCCCTTGAAATTTCCAGCTAGCTTTGAACAATGCAGACAATAATTGCCAAAAAGGTTCGCTTCCAGGAAACTGCCGCTGCCTTTCTTCCTGCCACTTTTGCGGATCTCGCCATACGCTAATCGGTGCGGTTTCTCCCGGCAAAAACACCGCACAAGCGGGATCGCAGGGTGTCGCGGCGGGAAGTTCTATGTCTAATTCTGAGAAAATTCGGTGGTGAATGCCTCCGGGTTCCAATCCTGCAACCTGCGTGGCGCCGACATCGAAGGTAAAGCCTTTGCGTTTGAAGGTGGAAGCGCATCCTCCGGGGACGATCGCCTGGTCTAAGACTAGCACTTTGTATCCTCTGCGGGCTAGCAGGGCTGCTGCTGTCAGCCCGCCGATGCCGCCTCCAATTACCGTGACGCGGCCCTTAGTGTCTGCTGGATTGGATTTGCTCTCAGGGGTGCGATCGCCTCTCATAATTTATTTATTGTAATATTTCTTAATAGTATGCTCATATTTTGCAATAAAAAGCTCTTGTAGCGACAGGTTGAAATCTATCGCTACAAGAGGAAGGAGTCCGAGTTGACAGGACATTTCAGAGGTAAGGTGCAGCCGGATCGCCCCAAGCAACCCGAGTTTTTGCCGTAGCCGATTGGAGAATCAGGGACGCCGCCACTTGTTGAGATAAGCTTCGCCAATCCCAGCCACAGCCTGCATTTGAGTTAGCTGTTCCCGCAAAGCTTTGATGGTTCTTAGCTGTTCTTGAGACTGTTGCTGCAAAGCGTCGTAATTTCGCTGTATCGCTGCACTCTGGCTCAATTCATTTTCCAGATATTGCAACTTGGCCAGTTTAACTTGGAAGTCGCCGATCGCACTTGACTTTTCTGCTAACTCGTGCTGTAAAGATTCGTAACTCGACTTCGACACGGTTTCCTGGAATTGGCTTTCGAGATTTTGCTTTTCGGTGGCGAATTGCTGCTGCAAAGATTCCAGAGCAGCGGATTTTTCGCCTAGCTGTTGCTGCAAAGATTCCAGAGCACTGGATTTTTCGGCTAGCTGTTGCTGAAACTCGTGTTCGCGGTGTTCTTTTTCAGCGAATTGCTGCTGCAAAGATTCCAGAGCACTGGATTTTTCGGCTAGCTGTTGCTGAAACTCGTGTTCGCGGTGTTCTTTTTCAGC